>NZ_JAVIMC010000070.1:0-981 GCF_031196995.1 Acinetobacter sp. 12966 | reverse complement strand
GAATAAAGGCTAAAGTAATCAGAGCTAATAACATATCTTCCTCCTGATTTAATTCATTGTTATTTAGATCTCTTTCATAAATCAAAAAACGACCTTCTTTTTGGTTAATATTTGCACTCCGGATTTCTTGGCATTCGTGCATAATCTGCGGATGAAATACATCGATTCAAACAAGCTTTCTGATCCTCAGTTCAAGCGATACACAGGCATCTCATGGTCAACTTTCTATTTGATGGTTGAGCAATTGCAGAAGCATGTCTCTGCCAAAGGCAGACCGCCCAAGTTAAGCCTGGAGGATCAGGTTCTGCTCTGTCTGAGCTATTGGCGGGAATACCGAACCTTATTTCACGTTGCGACGAGTTACGGGGTTTCAGAGCCCACAGCCTCAAGAATTGTCCGTCATGTTGAAGACTGCCTGATTCGGTCCAATCTGTTTAATTTACCCAAAGATTTACCCGAGGGCGAAGGCATCGACTGGAATGTTGTGATCGTGGATGCCACGGAAATTCCAATCCAAAGACCTAAAAAAACAGAAGAAAAGCTATAGCGGCAAGAAAAAGACCTATACCTTTAAAGTACAGGCCATGATTCACTACAAAACTCAGCAAATTATGAGTTTATGTACCAGTCGCGGTGCAGTGCATGATTTCGAGTTGTTCAAACGCAATTTAAACCAGATTCCTTTTGGGGCTTTTATCCTTGCAGATAAAGGCTATCAGGGGATTTATGTGTTGTATCCGAATAGCCTGTTGCCATTAAAAGCCAAAAGACACTGTAAATTGGATCCTGAATTGAAAATCTATAATCAAGAAATCAATAAAAGAAGAATCGGAATTGAGCATGTATTTGGCAGCCTGAAAACCTTCAAAATTCTTGCTGAGCGTTATCGAAATAGAGGTAAAAGGCTTGGTTTGAGATTCAATTTAATCGCTGGAATCTACAACTTGGAGCTGAGTAAAAAATGATTTATGAAAGACATCT
>NZ_JAVIMC010000007.1:0-40641 GCF_031196995.1 Acinetobacter sp. 12966 | reverse complement strand
CACAAAATAATTTACAGGCTCAAAGAATTGTGTGTTTCAATCAATCGTCTACCTAGCCATTCCTTTGACCAACAGGAAATATAAAAATCAAAACTTCGGGCGACATTCTTATTTTTATAACCAAGCACACCACGGCGCACATAGGTAAGCCGAACAGCTCCACTTCCAGCTTCACCCATACCACTATTATACCTGCACCTCTCTATCTAGGGTTGAGGCAATGCACCAATCGCCACACATCGCCATATTCCAATATGCATGCCTAGGCACTTATGTAGAAATATAGAAATCTATCTACACAGCTATATAAATGGATTTTTAGTTTTCTAGCTTTGTTTCCTGCTCTATCTCTATACACTGTTATGCATCTAAGTACACATAGAGTTTTACAGTCATGCCTATAAAACAAAACGAGCTAATGAGCGAGATGGTTAATGCAATCACTACACGCCTTAACGACCTCTATATTCAGTATTACAACGACTTTTTAAGCGTTGATGCATTTGCACGTTATCACGGTCTATCTATAGAGGATATGCAAAAGCTGATTGATTTGGGCAGACATGTGAATCACAACAGTCTTTGGAAAGAGGATAAGTAATCATGTTATTTATTCATCCTGAATTACGCGCTAATGATTGAAATTAGCGGTATTGGTGTTCGAAAATTTAAAGTTATTCCATTGCCAGCGTAAAGTTGGCTTTTTGACGCTGTACCACGGCATACCAAGGCATAAAATGGATAAATCAGGCATGCCTAGGGGGTTTACAATCTAGTGAGCGCTTACTATACTTCTGACAAATGGGTTTCGGGTTGAGATTTTCTCCCCGACGCGATTTGCTTGATGGGGGTCGTGGCTTATACCGTGTCAGTGGTTTGCACTGTAAAGAAAAGTTCCTTTTCTTGTGGTGGAAATTGGCTAGGTTAGGTTACGTCTCCCCAAACTCTCTCCAAGATTTATGAGGCAAAATTCTATGGGGGGGTTTGGGGGGGCGTTCCTTAACGTTAGTGGTTTCCGCTGTAAGAAAAGGGCATACCAAAATATAGAATATGGAATTTGAAAAATTAAAAACATTTCCTTAGAATTCCAAATCTATCGAATTAACATAACTTACAACAACTCTGCGTCTGAAAACCTCCTTTGCCCGACTATCCTCTAGGTCGGGCTTTTTTTATGCTGGGTATAAAAATTCGCGGGCGCGCATATTGAAAATTAAATTTCCCCTCCTAAATACATGAATTAGTGAAATGCAAACTTACATTAACTAAATTTTGTTACACCTATTTCTTCTTGCTAATATTTTCTTCAACTAAATAAACAAGGAGTAATTATGCTGGTTAAGCGGAAAATGCTTAAAATTCGTCGCCTTGCAAGTAAAGGTAAATTAGCTCAATGGGGCTTTATATCAGCGAACCAAGCGCAAAAGATTGGGCTAGACAACGGTTTTGTCGTGATTCTTTCATTATTGCAGGGCAAACAGGTAGAACCGAAATTTACCCGCTATAAACTCAGTGATGATATCGGCAGCGAATATGGGATTGAAACGGATGCCGACCTTTCATCCATAGATCAAAGCATCATTGATGCCATTGGTGTAGCGGTCGGTGATATTTATGATGCTGCGGTAAATTATGATGAGAAAACCGCCTATGAAGATGAGCGGGAAGATTTCGAGCGTACCAATCTCATGTTTATAGATATTGAGACTGGTCATGCCTATGACTCAAATCTTAATGAAGCGGTAGGATGGGCATAGGCTCATCCTAATATTCCAAAACAGCCCACCAAAAAAAATCAAAACTTTGGCCGACATCCTATTTTTATAACCAAGCGCCACGCATCTATATAACCAAAGAGCGCCTAGCAGCTCCTTGGAATGCCACCTTCTTATCTTTAACAACCAAGGCAGACCTAGGACTCTAATCACTACCGGGTGCGCGCCTGAACCTCAAGAAAAACCGCCAGCAAACAACCCAATGCATGCCTAGAGAATGTCTGTATAAAGCATATAGATGAAACGCGCACGCACGCGAATAGCGGAGTTTATTTATTAGTGCAAGTTTTTTATTAATGAAAATTTCGATTGAATTTTTATTCCACTAAAAAACAAACAATCAAATAAAAACTTGCATCAAATTTTTATTTGCACTAATATTTAATCAAGCAATAAAGCTTACTAACAAAAGGTCAAAAATCATGAATGCACAAGTTAAAAACACAGAAACTCTAAACATCTTTGCAGACGTTAATTTTTCAGCTCATGAAGCACGTAATGCAATAGTTATAGATCAAGAGACGATAAAAGCGTATGCAAGACAGCAGAAAGTAACGAGCAAAGCAGTAGCAGTACAGCTTGATATAGCAAACGCGATCATAAACCGTATGAATAACAAGCTTGAGACAGAACAAAAAATATCAAGCACGTTATTCAGTGACTTAAGAGAAGCATGCTCACGCTCTATGCTTACAAAAATAGACACGCTTCAAAAAGCTAAGTTTGATTTATCAGATCTAGCAACAATCATCGCTCACACTGATAAATCACACATTGACTTTGTACAAGTGAAAGTCATTAGAAAAATCTTTCAAGCGATTACAGCTATCGCTGAAAACGACAGACGCAAGCTAGACGGTTACACAATGTCAATCTTGCTAAACTTATTACAGTACGGTTCACTTACGGTTAATGAATGTCGTTTATGCTGCACTACTGAAATACGCGCACAGTCGCATGAAAAGAAAGTAAGACAGTATTATTTATCTGCGCACAGTACAGCATCATCACAAGCGTCTAGCTCACGTATGACACTGAGAGCGCTTAATATCTGTAACGTTGTGAAGTCTGTAAAAGACAGTGAAATAACGTTCAATGAAAATTCTCAGTTTATTGAAGCAGTATTGTCATTCTTGCAAATGAAAGAGAATACACAACAAGAATTAGAGCGCGTACAGCATGACATTAAGAAAGAGTTAAGCGAAAAACAAGCAAGCGCATAATTTAGTAATCAGTGATATTAGTAAGCACTTACTAATATCACTCTAATAGAGAGTAAGAACATGATTAGCAACGAACATAAACTATTAATCGCTGTGTTAATTATGAGACAAGATAACAAGCGTAATAAGTGAACATGCAAAGATAAAGAAATATAGTAAGTGATTACTATATTTCTTTATATATTAATATCGAAGTCCTAGAAAAAATGCGAATGTGTCGGGTGCATAGCCTGTGTCAATCGCGACCATTTTCCAAACACCCTTTCACCACCAGGCCTATATAACAAATACTTTACCCTTGCGCCGCTTAAATCCATACACTTATCCTTGTCCCAGTACGCCATGTCCATTATTCTTTTCAGGACGACTTTCTAATAATATTTAAGGATCAATATGAAAAGATTTTTTTTGGCTACTTTGATTTTAGTTTGTTCAAATGCAATGGCAGAAGGGGAGGGCCTGTTCGCCGAGTACACCGTGAAACCGAGCGAATCATTAAATGATATAGCCAAGCGTAACGGGACCACGTGGGCAAAGCTGGCAGAAGACAATGATCTCCCTGATCCACCAACTGTTTATGTTGGGCAAAAGCTGGCAATCATGAAAAAGATGAATAAGGACGAATATCTGGCTGCGATTGCAAAGACCCGACCAACGTGCTCAAGCAAAGAAGAATGTGACAAGAAAATGGAAGCTGCTCATTTGTGGGTGAGTAAATACGCTGATTACAAGATCAGAAGTTCAAATAACGTATTAATCGAAACATACGCTCCGCGCGAGTTCACTGGCGAGATCATCGTAAAGGTTTCTAAGGAGCCTTATGGGAAGGGAACCTATGCGATCGTGGCCAACATGTCATGCAATAATCCGAATATGACCAAGCCTTATGACCCGATGGCCAGTTGCAAGAGAAACGTTTATAAGGAAATTATTAAGTTCAACGATTTCGTTAGTTCTTATTAGCTTTAAGCTATTTGACCAAGTAAAGAGGGAAAAGATGGCTTCAAAGGATGATTTAAATTATGTTGCTTACCACATTATCGAAATTCTGGAAGAACAGGGTTTAGATAATTCTTATATTAACGAAAAAATAGATCGTCTTTACGAATTCGGCGAAAATAAAGCCGCTACATTGCTTTGGGCTTCAAACCAGCTCGATAGTAGAAATTTTAGATTACTTTTGGGCAAACTTAATTTAACTCCCGATCAAGTAAAGATATTTTGTCGCGTATTGAACAAGCTGAAAAAATATTTGGGCTACAATTTATTGAGCTAAGCTTTTTAATTACCTATGATATTCCGAATAAATTAATGCCCCATATATCACTTGAGGCATTTCTTACTGCACTTGGCCAGATTTAATTAACTCTAGCGCTTTTTTCTTCAATTCCTTCCTACGCTCTTTTTCAGCAATCTTTTCTTCGCGAATGGCTTCAATATGCACACCGAAAAGCTGATCAGACAGATTGCCACTTTCAAGCAAACGTGCAAAAGCGTCAACAATCTCGCCTTGAGTGAGTTTATGCTGTTTTGCCATATTTTCTAAGGTCTGGATTGTCTCTGGACGCAAAGTGATGGATGTTCGAACTAAACCTTTTTCTTTATAAAATTTGGAAGAGTTAGTAGCTGCCATTATTTGCTCCAATTAAAATTTGATGAAAATTAAAACTTGCATATTATAGTTATTATTGCATTGATCACGCTGAAATACCACAAAATAAAACGGGCTTGCCCAAAACATTGAACAAGCCCAGAACACTATGCAGCTTTTTTGAAACCGAGCTTTTCAAACTCGAAATTCGCAACGATATTCTCGCCAAAGCCGGGTGTTTCTCTGATGATCTGTAAACGCTGTCTAGCGTGAGATTTGAGCGTTGAATTGTGCTGGTCTGTGAAATCAACAATAAACGCAACGTTTGGACCGAATTTCTTAGCACGTAACCCGCGCCCAATACGCTGGCGTAAGGCAACTTCCGCTTTCCCACCACCGGCAAGAATAATCAACCCGACAGCAGGGACATCCACACCCACATCAAGAATTGTTGTTCCAATCAGTACATCAATATCCTTATTGGCAAGTTCGGTGAGCGCAGATTTACGTTCTCCCTGATCATCTTCACCGCGAATATATCTCGCTCTGATACCTATATCGTCAAACAGCTTCAATAGGGTGTCGCCATGCGAGGTATGCTGGACGAGAACCATCGCCGTCATGCCATATTCACGGGCTTTGAGAATTTCCATACAGATGGCATTGTTCCGCTCTTCGTTTTGCACGATTCCCAAGCGATAGGCAGCTTGCCAAGGGGTAATAGAGTGTAATTTGGCTGGCTTTTTCTTCAATTCGACGATTTTGAAGTAAGGCTTAGCAAGGATTCCGCGATCAATCAGCATTTTTTCCGTAACCTTGATGGCAATCGGTCCGGAACAAGCCATCAAACGCATATTTGACTCTTGGCTTTCACGCATGAACGGCGTTCCGGTCAATGCCAAGCGGTAATAGGCGTTTTTACAGTGGCGCATGATCTCGTAATACGAATTTCCACCTGCCTCATGTGCTTCTTCGAGAATTACGAACTCAAAAAGCTCCAAAAGCTTGATGGTTTGCTGTCTAACGAGTGATTTTTCCTTGAATTTTGCTTCTGCCTTGGCTTGCATCGCAGGTGCCTTGTCCTGAAGCTCCTTTTCATGTTGCAGTGCAAGGTTATGAAGCACTTTTTTGATTTCGGACTCGACTTTACCGACCTTAATTAGCTGTTTTTTAGTGTCCGAAATCTCTTTTTCGTGTTTTTTGACTACGTTGTCATAAAGGATCTGAAATTCCTTCTCTAAAGTCGTCTCTTCCAGCTTGGCGGCGAGGGTTTGAACCATTCCGACCGTCATTTTCTTGATGGAGAGCTGACCTTTTTCATTCACCTGTCCAAAACTGCCATCACCAATGACCGAACATGCAACGCCATTTGCTTCGAATGCATCTTTCATCTGATACATCAGAATCGAACGGGTTGTTAAAAACAAGGTAGGGCGGTTAATTCGGGCCTGACACAACATGGCAATGCGTGATTTACCGCCACCAGTAGCGACTTGAGCGATAATCTGGCCATGACGTACAAGACGATCCATAACTTCCGGCTGGTAATCGTAACGAGGGTCATATCCGTAACTATCTACCACTGGTCGGGCAGGTCCAAGTGGAGCGGGGAGGGGTTTTCGTGCGAGTTTTACTTCAAAACCTGCCTTCTTGAGTCGATCCGTAACATGGACTACAAATCCTGCTGGAAAAGAGCACTTGGCAAAGTCAAAAAATGACGATCTGCCATCCCAACGGTGCTGTCTAAACGCTAGAGTTTCTTCGGCGCCATCCACCAAATAACTAAGCGCCGACTGTACTTCAAGTTTCGCCTCAACAGGAGGCTTGTGTAGGATGGCATTTACGGCGTCATAAGCGATTGTTACAACTTTTCCCATTTCAATACCTTTTGCATTTGCTTAATATTTGGCTTAAATTATAAGTAAGCACTTACTAATATTTCAAAGTAGTTTCCTATGTCAGTTGAATATTTAGAAATCGACCCAGGAGAGCTTTGGCCTAATCCTTGGAATTCAAACGTCGTATCACCTGAAAACGAGCGAAAAATCGAAGAAGGTATTAAACGTCACGGTATGTTTAAGCCAATTATCGTTCGTACCCTTCTTGATGGCCGCTTACAGATCATTGGCGGTCAGCACCGAGCAATGATTGCTAAACGTCTTGGTCTACTCACTGTGCCGGTAATGAACCTTGGGCGCATTGACGAAGCCAGAGCAAAAGAGATCGGTCTAATCGACAACGGTCGTTATGGCGAAGATGACATCGTTAAGCTCAACGAAATTCTTCATGATCTTGGCGGTATCGATGAATTGATCGATGTAATGCCTTGGTCAAGTGAAGAAATCGACATCTTCTCTAGCACTAATATAGCGCTGGACGCTCTAAGCGATCTCGATTCGCCATCAGAGGAAGTTGAATTACCCAAGACAACCAAAGTTCAAACTCACCAAATCATGCGTTTCAAGGTTCCGATCGAGGACGTAGACGCAATTACCAAACTCATCGAGAAGACCATTAAGGCACAGGGCTTTACCGAATCCGACAGCTTGACGAATGCAGGGGATGCCTTGGTTTATCTCTTGGGAAGCAAGTAATGAAACCATATGAAGGATGGGATGGCTAATGACCGATTTATCTCAAAAAGGGCAGGTTCGAATGTACCGACGGGGTGGCCAATACCCTTGGATATGCAATCGAGCACCAATTCCCACTTCGTAAGATTGAAATTAAAGGCGTTTCAATTTAACCTATATTATTAGTAAGCGCTTACTAATATTTTGAAGGCGATAAGATGACAACCGAACTATCCTCATACGACCGACATGCAATAAGTTCGACCGCTTCCTCAGAAGAAGCGAATGACCCTCTTGTACGTTTAGTATCACGTCGTCATCCACTATATGAAGCCATGTCCAAACACTGGATGTTTATGGATGACACCTATAGCGGTGGCAGAGAATGGTTTAATCATCATATCTTCAAATACATCAAAGAGGGTGATGCCGAATTCAAGGATCGTATCTCACGCGCTTATCGTTTCAACCATACCCGCGAAGTTGTAGATTTAATTAATAAATATTTATTCAAGCAGGAAATCACCCGCAATAAGGTAGATGCTCCTGCCGACGTGGTGAAGTTTTGGAAAAACTGCACCAAGAGCGGCTTAACGATTAATGATTTCGTTCGCCAGATCAGTAAGAAAACCTCAATTTACGGTCGTATTGGGGTAGTTATTGATATGGATGCGGTACCAGAAGATCAAAGACCCTTAAACAAACGGGAAGAAAAGGAAGCTGGGCTATCTGCTTACGCCTACATCATCACTCCGCTTCAAATGCTGGATTATTCGTTTGATGATCACGGCAAATTAAACTGGATGCTGATTCATGAAGTGGTTCGCGACGATGAGGACCCACTAAATTCAACAGGCAAGGCGATTCACCGCTTCCGCTTATGGACGAAAACGGAATGGAAACTGTTCGAAAAGCAGAATGATGATCAGAACGGCAAGATTACGATTAAAGAGATTGATCGAGGTAGCAATACCATTGGTGAAGTCCCAATCATTCTGGCTGACAACATCATTTCAGACGAAGAATATTCTGCACCATCCCTGATCGATGACATCGCCTATCTGGACAGGGCGGTTGCCAATTATCTATCAAACCTTGACGCCATCATTCAGGACCAAACCTTCAGCCAGTTAGCCATGCCAGTACAAGGCATGCTGCCGGGCGATGAAAGCGAGAAAAAGCTCATTGAAATGGGCACCAAACGTCTCTTTACCTATGATGGGTCTGATGGCGCAAAACCTTACTACCTATCGCCTGATGTAAAGCAGGCTGACCTGATCATTCAAGTGGTCACCAAAATCATTAACGAAATCTATCACACCGTTGGATTGGCCGGCGAAAGAACCAAACAGGATAACGCCGTAGGTATCGACAATAGTTCTGGTGTAGCTAAAGCCTATGACTTTGAACGGGTAAACGCATTGTTAGCAGCGAAGGCAGATAGCCTTGAAGCGATTGAAAACAAAATCGTTGATCTGGTTTGCAAACGTCATGGGGTCAAATTGAAGGAAGACAGCACTCCTTTGGTTTCATATCCAGATAACTTCGATACACGCGGCTTATACGACGAATTTGATATTGCTGCACGCCTGATGCTGATTGATGCACCAGAAACCATTCGCAGACATCAAATGAAGTCCATTGTTGAAAAGCTCTTTCCTCAATTAAGCAAGGCGTTGAAAGACGAAATGCTACGCGACCTAAAGAACTGGCCGACAGACCCTTTGGAAGAGTTGACCAACAGAACTACCGATACGACGGGAGAGGGGAATCTAAAGCGTAACATTACACGCTCCTCTTCCGGCACACCAACCAAACCATCGTCCAATAGCTCAACAAAGGCGAACAAAAAAACTCGCCAAGGGCAAGTGACAGAATCAACAAGCTAAGAGAACAGCGAGATTTTAGCTAAGAGAACAGCGGAGACACATTATGCCTTTATGGATGCAATTACTTATTAACGGCGGCGTTTTACGAAACCCAGCAGACGGCGAGGGAAATGACCTCGGCGGTGGCGGTGAGGGCGGCGGTAACAATGACGATGTTACTGACGATGACGATCAGGGCAAAGAGGCTGATTCGGAAAAAGATAAAGATGATGCCGATGAGCAAAAAGACAAACAGCCTAATGGTGGTAAAAACAAGCTTACCGACAAAGAAGCTGAATTAATCAAGGAAGTAATGAAACGCAAGGATCGTGAAAAGAAGCTTCTTCAAGAATTTGACGAATTCAAACGCCAGTTTGCAGACATCGATCCAGAATTGGCACGTAAGGCAATTGCCGCTCAAAAAGAAAAGGAAACTCGTGAGCTGGAAGAAAAAGGGGAATACGAACGCGTTAAGCAAAGTATGGCTCAACAGCATCAGGCAGAAGTTAATCGTCTGCAACAACAAATTAAAGACTTGCAACAACAGTTGGGAAGCAAGGATAGCCAGATCAATGAATTAACTATCGGCTCTAACTTCTCACGTTCCGCATACATTGCAGAGGAATTGACCTTAACCCCAAATAAGGCGCGTGCTTTATATGGCGCACACTTTGAAATCGAAAATGGAGAAGTGATTGGCTATGACAAACCTCGCGGCGCTGCAAATCGTACTGCATTGGTTGATAGTTATGGCAATCCGTTATCTTTCGACAAAGCGATGCAAAAAATCATCGAAGCAGATCCAGAGCGAGACACCTTGATCCGCTCTAAAGTTAATCCTGGAGCTGGCTCAAAAACCAAGCAAGAAAATAAAGGTTTGCAGAAAGAGCAACCTAAGACTTCCTTGGAAAAAATCATGGCTGGCTTAAGGGGTGAAAGTTAATATTTTCACTAAAAATTATTAGTAATCGCTTATTGATAATCAAATAGGCGTTTGCTAATATTTGACCAGTAACCATCGGCGCTAGAGAGAGTTAGTTCGTCCGAAGAAAGCTAATCAGTAAATGGAGCATTATTAATGCCTTTATTGCGCGAAGAAGCGGAAAAACTCTCGAACAACCAACTTGTTCAAGGCGTTGTTGAAGAAATCATTGACCGCGATGACCTTTTTGCCATTTTGCCTTTTACACAAGTAAATGGTAAGGCATATGTTTACAACCGTGAAAAAACCCTTGGTGGTGCCAACTGGCTTGATCCTAATGAAGTGATCGAAGAAGAAGGCTCAACATTCGACGAAGTGACAGCGCATTTACGCATCTTAGCTGGTGACGTTGATGTTGATAAATTCTTAGACTCTACAATGGGTGATACGAACGCTCAAAAGGCGATTCAAATCAAGCAAAAGGCCAAAGGTGTTGCTCGCGAATTCCACCGTACTTTGGCTCGTGGTGATTCGAAAACTAACGCGAAAGAGTTTGACGGCTTTGACAAGCTTGTAACCTCTACTCAAATCGTTGACGCTGGTGCTGACGGCAATCCATTAACTCTTACCATGTTGGACGAATTGTGTGACGCTGTGCCGAATGGCGCAGACGTGATCGTAATGCGTCGTGGTACGATCCGTGCCTACCGTGCATTGCTTCGTGCAACCTATGGTACTGATGCCGTAATGCAACAGTTATCTAACTTTGGTCGCCCAATGCTTACTCACAACGGTATTCCTATCATCATGAATGATTGGATTGCCGGCGATGAAGTGAAAGGCACGAACTCAAAAACCACTTCGATTTATGCTGTACGCTTAAATGAAGTTGACGGTTTACACGGCCTTTATGGTGGTGGAAATGCAGGTATCGTTGTTGAAGACATCGGTACAGTGCAAAACAAAGATGCTACTCGTACACGTATCAAGTGGTACTGTGGTTTAGCTCTTAAATCCACTCGCTCAATTGCGGCAATTCGTGGCGTGACTAATATTTAACTATAAATATTAGTTAGCACTTATTGATAAAAAAGAGACTAGAAATAGTCTCTTTTTTATTGAAAGCATTATTTATATTGATTGTTTAAATATTAGTTATAACTTATTATTAAACTAAAATGGCAGGTTGGATTAAGCATGAAATTAAAATTAACCGGAGCTGGATTCGAAAATTATACAGGTCAAATGGGCGTGGTATTTTTTGAAAATGGCTTATCGAAATATGACGTGATGCCTAATGATGCAATTCGCATTGCAAGTACCATTGGCGCAGTATGGGAAAACGGCGATCCCGCGAATTTAGGTGCAATTCATACACAGAACCTTATGACTCCCGCACCTGATATTCGCCAACAGTCGGGACTTGAATTGCTGCACTCGATTACTGGTCATGCTCACTTAAATGCAGATCAGGTTCAGCAGCATTCCGATCAGGTTGCCAGTTTAACGACTGGGGTAGAAAAGCAGGAAAGTACAGCCAAGAAAGCGGAACCTAAATACACTCAGGAAGCTTTGGAAAAGATTGCTGATGAAAGTGGCATTGCGGGATTACGCGAGATTGCAGCCGAATTTAATGTCAAAGGCAATTCAATTGCCACATTAATCAAAGCCATCATGAATGCACAGGAATAATACCTGATGAATTACTACCTTGCCGGAACGTCAGTATCTCTTCCTATCAACTTTGTCGATGACGACGGAAATCCCCTTGAAGTGACCCAAGGAAGCTACCGTATTGTCGATCAAAACGGTGTAGAGATTAAGCCAAAGGCCGAATTCGATGTCACCCAAACCAAGGTAACTGTAGAGGCTGAATATAACCAGATTCCCGCTCTCAACCCTATGGAAATCAAGGTTGAGGACATGGACTCAATTGAGATCGATCATTTGCGTATTCTCCAATTTGATCTAATCAATCGGGATGGGAATACCTATGCGTTTGACGTCAGCTACCTCATTTCACCAAGAGAACGGTTGATTGTAGGTTTAAACAGTTTTCAGACATTAAATCAGGCAAAGCTGACAGCATTGACGATGCCGGAAACGGAAGTTTTCCTCACAGAAGGCGAAGTTCGTAAGGTAGCGGCTTTGATTGAGGCGAGACAGCGGATTTGCACGCTCAATATTCCAAGTGTCAATTTACGAGCCACGACACCATCCGCCTACCAGAAGCTATCAGAGCAATTTAAGGCTGCCTTGAGAAAGGCGCAAGTTGCGGAAGCGAATGCAATTCTTGGCGGTGGTGATCCCATCGAATTAGCTCTTGCACAGGGCCTTAAATCCAAAACCATTGGCGAAACCCATGAGAGCTATATCGGTGGGCGACAACTCAGGTTAGCGGTTAGCAAGGCAACTCTAAGATATTTGAGTGGCTTTGTATCGACAAGCAAGGTTATTGCGAGGGTTTAAAATGGACGAACAAAAGCGCTATTTGTTGGATTATTTCTCAATGAGATTCACGAGTCTCATGGATAATTATGTTATGGCAATAAATGGCGCTTTTTTCACTACAAGGCGCGCAGGCTATACGCCTTCGCAGTATCAGATTGAAAACGACAAGAATTTTGTGGCTAACGCACATTATTTATTCCTTGAAGCTGCTGGCAACACTCTTGAGCAGATTGCATCAAATTTGGACGCTCAAGAGGTGGCTTACAACATGTTCGAACTTGAACATGTCAAAAATCAACTTGTATCTATTTCCATTGATATGTTGCGCCAAGCGAACCGCGCAATTTCTACAGGAATCCAAAACAAGGCGATTGAACTGCTTGGAAAGAATAATGCTCACGGCGCAATGGGCTTGTTAGTACAAAAGAAAATGGCTGAACTGGAAATTACCGCAACAGATAGTGCAGGGCGTAAATGGAGAGAGCCATCTAGTCTTGTAAAAACCATCGTTCGGGATTTCATTTATCAATCACTTGTAGATCACCAGATTAAGGCATTGCATGAATCTGGCATTGACCTGATTGCTGTACCTGACATTGATAAGCCTGTGTCCATTCAAGGGCAGGCAGGTTATGTGGCTTTAAAAGACGTAAGACATCACTTCCATCCGAATGGATATGACTTACCTGTAGGCTACACAGATGTTCACACCTAATCAGTTCTGCTTCGTTCGGGCAAGGAATGGCTATGATCACTTCGGTTTAGCCAAATTTGGGCTAAGACGAAAGGAACGTTGCGCCATCGTCAAGATGATTCAGCAAAGCAACAAGACCTCAGTTCGTGCGGACTCGTCTGCTTCGCGCGGCAACGCAAGGGAAGTGGTTGCAGATCTGGTCATTTTGCTTGAACCCAAAACCACGGCAACCATTGACTCAATCATTGAGTTTGGTGGGGACATGTATGTGGTGAAATCAGTCCATAAACGGTTTGATATTCGCGGCAAGCATGATCACACCGAAGCGGCATGTACCTACTGGAGTGATAACGAATGAATCCACTAATTCCTATCGCTCAAATGCTCAATGATGCAGGGGTCGCCACTTTAGGGCAAAACCTGTTTATCAACATGATGCCAATTTCCGTAACAAACGGAATCCTGCTAAGGAATCCAATCAACGGAACCAAAATTGATCATGAGTTAAAGGGTCATTACAACACCGAATTCAAGGTCATTGTAAGGACCACCAATTATGAGACGGGTTATAAATTGATGAAGAAGGTATTCAAGCTTCTTACACTGGATAACCATTTTGTTGAAGGTATGCACATTAAACAATGTTATCCGGACAATGAGCCAATCGAATATCCGATCTCAGAAGGGAACACTCTCGAACTGGCATCAGACTTCAAGATTGCCTTTAGCGAGATTACCTAATGGCCCGAAAGAACCTTCAGACCACAGGACTCAATGAGCTTCGCAAGAAACTCACCAAGTTAAGTGAAATGCCAAATGTTCTGGATTCCGAGCTAGGCAGTATTGCCAAACAGATGCGCGATACTGCCAAGGCTATGGCACCCATTGAATATGGTGGATTACGCGAATCGATCAAATATCGTCGGGTCGGTTATGAACGTAACAAGCTAGGACAGTTCTTTAAGGGAGGCTTGGGTCAGCATACCGTTTACGTTAATTTGAATCAGCCGAGTCGCGGAGCAACGGTTGCAAAGTATTTCTTCTTTGTACACGAGCACATGAGCGTCGGTCGTACTGGAGGAGAGTTCCAGCCTTCCGAATATTCCGTGATGAATAGCGCACTACTTGGCGAAGTTGCGGGCGGTCGATTCATGGAACGGGCCAGAGTCAAATACGAAGTGCAAATTACCAAACTTTTGCAGCACAGAGCGGACGAGTTTATTAAAACTTTGTTCTAGTGAAAGTGTTTAAATTCCAAACATTATGGTATTCTTGGCAATGCAATTATTAGTAAGCGCTTATTAATAGTATTGGAGTAATGTATGGCTAACAACGATACCTCAAACGTTAAGCTTGGTGTATGTAAAGTCTTCTTTGGCGGTGTTGATCTTGGCTTCACCAAAGGTGGCGTTGAAGTGACGGTAGAAACTGAAACCCACGAAGTTCAAGTAGACCAATACGGTAATACCCCAATTTCTGAATATGTAATGGGTCGTACCATTACCGTAGCCGTTCCTTTGGCTGAAACCACGTTAGATAACCTTGTTGCCACTATGCCGGGTGCAAAACTGGTAACAGATTCAACAGCCGGAACTTCAAAAGCCATTGTACCTACAGGCGTTGGCGTGAACTTGCTTGATTTCGCTGACGAGTTGGTATTGGTTCCTAAAAGCGTAAACGGCTCATTGAACTACAACGATGCAGTACGCGTTCCTAAAGCGGCAACTCCGGGTGCCATGACCTTTGCTTATAAGCTTGATGAAGAACGAATCTTCAACTGTAACTTCAAAGGCTACCCAGTCATTGAAGGCAATGATGAAGTGCTTTATCAGGTCGGCACAGTTACACCACCAGCAGCTAAAGCTTAATTTTCTCACAATATATTAGTAATCACTTACTAATATATTTATGCAGCCTCATACCCGTGAGGCTGCTTTATAAGATTTTTCAGGAAGTTCGCTTATGAAATTACTCAACCTAGATCCATTAGTTAAATCAGTAGAAAAACGTGTAGTCGTCGTAAATGGAAAAAATCACGAAATCCGCACATTGAATGTGGAGCAGTTTCTCCAAATCGTCGATGAGTCCAAGTCGATTGTGGAACGCGCAGAAAAGGGCGAATTCACATTGGCAGATGAAGTTCGCTTAACGAGAAAAGTCGTCGGCTTGGCTATTCCAACCATGACGGAAGAAGAAATCAACAAGCTTGACGTAAGCCAGATTCAAGCCATTGCTGAATTTGCAAAAGGCAACGACGTCGAAGGGGTAGAGGAAGTCTCATCCGAAGAGACTCAGGAAGACCCAGAGGGAAAGTAGAAGTATTGGCAATCGATTTTGGCTTCATCTTTTGCCAAATCATGCACTTCTATTCAATGAGCTATGAATGCGTATTGAAACTACCAATACGCATTTTCTGGCTTCTTAGCAAAAACATTCAACGCATTCAGGCCAGAAACGACTTACGCCATCTAAACGTTTCTACAGCAGCCACGTTTGGTGCGGCAGCGTTCATGAGCGGTAACAGTAAATCTACCTTGACCAAAGACGTTACCGACCAATTACTCGCGGAACGGGGGGATGTCGTAAAAGTTAAATCAAATCCATTAGAAGCCAAATTGGACAGAGACGGTCTTGAAATGCTGCGAAGACTTAGCGCACCGAGGCAGTAAATATGGCTGGCGAAATTAACAATACGCTCAAACTTGATGTCAATCAATTTGACCAAGCTATTCAAAAGGCATCAGATCGCCTAGATAAGCTAGACAGCAATCTGGGGAAAACCAACGCTTCCGTCGAAAGCTTGGAGAAGATTCTTAGTGGT
Organism: Acinetobacter sp. 12966; assembly: GCF_031196995.1. NCBI lineage: Bacteria > Pseudomonadati > Pseudomonadota > Gammaproteobacteria > Moraxellales > Moraxellaceae > Acinetobacter > Acinetobacter sp. 12966. The sequence goes on along the minus strand of NZ_JAVIMC010000007.1, from coordinate 24,723 downwards.
TTGGGCGGAGATATTCGCCAGCTCTCTTCCTCATTCAAAACGCTTGATGACAATCTGGCAGCTTCCTTGAAAATGTTAAGTGGGGTTCAGAAAAATACTGACTCACTTTCACGCTCATTGGATAGCGTAGACAAATCGGCATCAAAAACTGCCAAAACCACAGCGCAAGCAGCCAAAAGTATTGAAAATTTGGCTGACTTTACGCAAGCCTACGAGAAAAAGCTCAAAAATTTAAACCCACTTTTGAATAGAGTTTCAAAGGGTCAGCAGATTCTTGAGGCACACGCAAAAGCGACTGGTGACGAACTAGAGAAGCAATCTAAACGAACACTTGCAAATAATGCTAGAGCTTTACAGGCTGAGATTAAGAATAACGAGAAGCTGCTCGCTGAACGCCGTGAAATGGCTTATAAGGCCGCACAGATTCAGAAACGTGCGGAAGTTAATTTAGCAGTACAGCAAAAACTTTATAATGGCACATTCTTCGGCAAGAACAAGAATTCCACTTCTGAAAAAGCAGTGGAAATGCGCGCAAATATTGAATTGTGGCGTAAAGAGGCAGATGCGGCCAAGCTTGTTAAGGAGCAAATCAAGTCTGTCATTCGTGATATTGAATATCAAAATGGCGAGCTGCAAAAAGGTGTAAACCTGCTCAATCAGCAGATTGAACGCACCCGCGCACTTAAAAACCAGCAATCGGTAGAACAAGCAAAATCCCGTCAGGAACAAAAGAGCCTAGACACAGCACGTAAACGCCAAGAGCTTGAAAAGAGAACAGAAGCATGGTGGAAAGAAGCGCTTTATAACCGCGAACGCAGAGAGGAAGAGGCTGAGCGCAGACGCATTGAAAAACGCCGTCAATTAGAACAGGAATATTCAAACTGGTTTAATCGCGAACTCGACAAACGGGAACGCCGAGAAGCCGATGCACGCCTGAAACAGCGCCCTTTAATTCGAAACATCGATGAAGAACGCCAAGCTCAGACAAGAACTGCGGATGCCCGTCGCAAGCTGGAGCTGGACTATACAGGTTGGTGGACAAGAACGCTTAACAACCGAGATCAAGCTGCTCAACGTGCCGCTGAACAGGCAGAACGTGACGCACATCGGGTCAGAATGCAACAGCTTAATGAAGAGCGTAAGGCTCAAGAGCTATTGCATCGTGAGCAAATGTCTGTTGCCAAAGACCTTGCTGCAATGTACGCAAGTATCAAGATCAATCAAGGTCTAGGCGGCGCTGTACACAAAAATATGGAATTAGAGCAATCTAAATTCCGTCTATCATTGTGGAATCTTCCAAAAGAAGAACAAGAACGATTCCTTCAAAAATCCAGAGATTTAACCAAGACTGAGAAATATCTCACCAATACAGAAGCCATTGATGCCCGTCTTGACGCTATGGCTGCAATGGGTGGCAACCACGAAAAGACCATTGATGCCACATTAGCAACTGCTACCCGTGTGGCTCACATCTTACGTGCAACGGGTAATGAAACAGGTTCAAACAGCGACCTAGTGAAAAACTTGTACGGATTCGCCGAATCCCGCCAAGTCATGAACAATGTCGATGAAATTAACAAATCATTCGAGACGCTGTTAAAAATCTCCAATATTTCAAACGGCAAAATCAAAATTGCCGACGTTGAAACCATTGCGCGTAACATGGGCGGTATGCGAGCTGACGTCTCAGCCGATGGCTGGTTAAAAATCGCAGCGCTTGGTGAGCAGTTCAAGACCGCTGGTGGTGGTAACGGTGGTGGCGGGGGTATCGCAACCGTAGGTACGATGCTCAAGATGATGGGTTTATACGGTTCGGGTAAGACAATTACCAATCGTGCCGTAACCGATCTGATGGGCGCCGATATCCTCAACGAATTCAAGGACGGCGATGCTGAGAAGGCGTTCAGAGAAAACGCTAAAAATATCAAAGAATTTACCAAAATGATGAAGAACGCGGGCTTCAAGGACTTGAAGTCGATGGGCGAAGATCCGGTTAAGTTCTTCTCATCTTTACGCGGTCAGATTCTTGATTACATGATGCGTGAAGATAACTTCACCCGCTTCTTTGGTGAAGGGACCAAGCGTTGGACCTACAACCAGAAAGGTCAGATGATCAACAGCGAAGGCAAAGTTGTTGATCCGAATGAACAAAACAAAATTGAGCGCACGGGCTTTACTCGTTGGGCTTCTGGCATGGGCTGGTCAAATAAAACCGTAGACGGTTTGACCACCATGTTAGATAAACGCTTCATTGACCGCGCAAATGAAGTGGCAGAAAGCGCTAAACGTTCAGCAGAAAGTCAGCAGGCCCTAAAAGAAGCTCAAGACACATTAAAGGGTAGCACAGACAACCTAATGGCTTCATTGGGACGTTTGGCTGAATCATTTGCTCCGCTTCTACCTTTTTTAACGGGCTTCGTTAATGGTCTAACCAAAGCGGTAGACGGCATTGCAAACTTGATGAATTTGCATCCCGCAATTGCCATTGTGACAGGTCTTGGAGCTGGTTTTGGCGCCCTAACCTTAGCGACAAGTTTATTTTTTGGGAAATTAAGCCTAGTTAGTCGCCTAGTTACAACACTCCTTCCTGCATTGGGTGGCTTGGGTAAGACTGCTCAAACCTCTTCCGGTCAATTGGCTACCGCAACAAGCACTGCAAATAACTTAGGGCAGGCGGTATCAAAAATGGGCGATGGCACAAAAAATGTTGTGCCTAAAGTTTCCAATATGAGTACACGCGTCCTTGGCATTTTGGGCGGCATGTTACGCTGGGCAGGCTGGGTCGGGTTAGGACTTCTTGTAGGTCAAATGTTCATTTCTTGGCTTGATAGCGTCAACAAGAATGAAACCCCGTTAAGATCATCCTTCCAACGGTTAGTGCAAGGCTTACGGGATGACCTGATCGCAGGGTTAAAAGGTCTACATACCATCTGGAACAATGCTTTAATCCAGTTAGGCATTGATACAGAAAACGCACGCCGTAATCTCCGTGATTTGGCAAACTACAAAGGCGAAGTTTTAAAAATCCCAGTTAAAGGTGTAACGGCTGAAGAGGGCGGTGGCTTTACCTCAACACCTGCAACCCGTGAACTTGGCAAGAAAATCACCAAATTGCTTGAGAAGCGGGAGCTTGTACAAAAGGGGAAAGGCTTCTTAACGAATGCGCTTGACGGTGGCAAACAGCAATTAAAAGAAATTGACGATATGCTTGCCGGGTACAGACGCGGCATGAAATTAGGCGGGCTGGTTTATATCGAGAAAGGCCCATACGCTGGACAAGTCGTTCTTAAAAAGGACATTGAAAAGAACGCCAAGCTTCTCAAAAATAAGCAGAAGCAAGCTGCTGCCGCTAAAACTTCGTCTGCAACCTCTACAGGAAGTGTATTACCTACACCGTCAAATCTTGCCGATTATTCTGCACCGGCAATTGGTTCTGGTGGAGGCTCAACGCCTAAAGAGAAAACTGGACGAGGTTACGATCGCCAATGGAACAACCTATATCGTGCTGATGTTGAGAAAGCCTTGTTGGGCGCTCAAGACCGCGAGACTGATATTAGTGAAATTCTCGGTCAGCCTGTTGACTACCTCAAGAGAGCGAAGAACGACTTTATCGAGCGTTGGATGAGCGGAAAATGGGATGACAATAATGACCCACGCTCACGTCCATTCACGAAGGGTACATACAATCCTGATACAGGTTGGACTAAGGATCAAATTGACTGGGACGGCATGTACAAAGGTCAACATGTCAATGAGTTCCTTAACGCCCAAATGAAGAAGTTGATGGCCGATGACTACAAGGCATCAATTCAGTTTGCCGCTGAAAGATCGGCTTCAACAGATGAGGACTTTAAGAACGTCCTTGATCAATTTGTCGAGAATGACACCAAGAAATCTGATGCCTTAATGGCTTTAGAACGTCAGTTCGCCCGTTATGAAGTGCGTAATCCAATGGCACTTCAAGCAGGCGGTTATAACGACTTCAAGGACTTTGCGCTTAACCATCAGGTGGCCAAGGACACTTTATCCAAAGCTTATGAGTCTAAAAACATCAATAAACAACTCTCCATTGACCTAATGGATAGTGAAGTTGATCGACGTCAATCTTCTGCCGACTATGCGTATGATGAAGTTGCCAAGGAGATCAATGAGCAGCGTAAGGCGCTAGAAAAGCGGATTCAGATTACCAAAACCATGATGGAAAACGATGAGGCTGCCAAGAAGGAATATGCAGAACTCATCAAAGCCAAAGAGCTGGCTGAAGAGGAATTCACCAAGCGCTTAATGCTTGAAAATGAAAAGCGTGTTCGCGCCTCTGAATCCGCAACACAGCAGATGCTACGCCAATACCGTGATCTGAAAGTCGGTATTGAAAGCATTAACCAGAAGTGGACAGAAAGTGCTATCGACTCAGTTGCCGACCTCATTACAGGACGGATGAGTTTCAAGGACTTCGACTGGCGTCAAATTGGATCTGATATTTTTGCCGATTATGCAAAAGTCTTTGTAAAAGATTCAGCAAGTAAGCTAATTACCAACGTAATGGGTAACCAATCCATTTTTGATCTTGGTAAATCCTTATTGAGCGGTAAAGCTGCTGGCGGAATGGGCTGGGCATCAGACTTGCTAAATAGATGGCGCGGTTTAGGTCCTTATGCTCCGGCTGTTGACCCAAATACAGGCGAATCTACAAGTGCTGCGGTCAATACTGAAATTACTGACACTATACCGCTATTTGACAAACTACGCGCTACCTTAAATCCACTGACTCAAGGATTAAGTTCATTATGGGAAAATGTCAGCAGCGCATCACAGGGTCTTTGGACTTTTGCGTCAGATGCTATCAGCAAGGCAATTAATGCTTTGTTCCAATGGGCAACAAGCCTGTTAGCATCAAGCACAGCTTCCAGCGGCTCATCGGGCGGTAACTGGTTAGGTACATTGTTCCAAGTCGGAATGGCCGCTTATGGAGCTTACAGCGGTGCAGGAGCAGGTATTGGAGACATTAGTAGCGGTGCTTCATATCAAGTCGGCGGTGGCTTCAACAGCGCTGTAGGTTGGAGTGGTACATCACAGTTCGCCAAGGGTGGAATTTTTACCAACTCTATCGTGAATGAACCTACACCGTTTATGTTTGCCAAGGGTGGAAGTTTTGCAAACGGTCTGATGGGAGAAGCAGGGCCAGAAGCAATCATGCCGCTTACTCGCGATTCATCGGGCAGACTCGGTGTTTCCATGTTGGGAGCGGGTGACGCTTCAAACGTCATGCAAAATCACGTTCAAATCCAAATCACCGTAAACAACGATGGAAGCTCTTCTACAAGCGCATCTGGCGGTGATGCTCAAGAATATAAACAAATGGCGAAGCAGGTCGAAGCCATTGTCATGAGCACCTTGGACAAACAAAGCAGACCGGGAGGAAGATTATATAAGAAATAATATAATTACCCCCTTTAATATTAGTAAGCGCTTACTTATAATTAGGTAGGCGCTTAATTTCATTCTGAGTCTTATGGAATTTATTTGGAAGCCCGATTTGGGCGCTGAAAAGTCGAAAAAACCTTCCGTCTCTACGGTCAAGTTTAATGATGGCTACGAAGCTCGTATTCCAAATTCTATTAACCCAAGTTTGCGGGTATGGAACTGCACCTTTACCAACAACCTGCAAACGGCAAATGAAATTGACGAGTTTCTTAACAAAGCCAATGGCACAACCGCGTTTGATTGGATTGACCCACAAGGCAAAAAAGGCAAGTTCGTCTGCCGCGAATGGAAGATGAATCAAATCAAATTTGGTGTTTTTCAGATTACCGCAGTGCTTGAAGAGGTTTATGAATAATGGGCGAGAAAATCGCTGTAGCTGAAATTCAATCGTTGTCACCAACAGCAGAAGTCGAACTGTTTGTTATTGATACAACTAAATTTGGCGGCGATGTTATTCGTTTTTGTTCTGGCGTAAATGCGTTTCACCAACCGATCTACTGGCAGGGAGAACGCTATGACCCTTTGCCTATTGAAGCAAGTGACTTTGATGTAAGCAGTCAGGGCACTTTGCCTACGCCTAAGCTAATTCTGGCAAACGTAAGTGGCTTATTTTCGTCACTTGCGGCGGAGCTGGACAACCTTATTGGATGCAAGGTTATCCGTAAACGTACATTTGGCCGCTTCCTTGACGAAGTGAACTTTCCTAATGGAAATCCCGAAGCCGACCCAACGCAACATTTGCCAGATCAAATTTGGTTTATTGATCGAAAGGTTAATGAAAGCCGCGTTTCAATTGAATGGGAATTGGCATCAGCCTTTGATTTCCAAGGCGTTCAACTACCTTTCAGTCAGGTGACCAAGAATGCATGTCGCTGGCAGTACCGTTCGCCAGACTGCGGTTGGACAGGCGGTTATTTCACAAAGGATGATAAGCCGACAGATGACCCGAATCTTGATGCCTGCGGGAAACGGGTTAGCTCTTGTACTTGCCGATTTGGTGAAAATGCCGTTCTTCCATACGGCGCATTCCCAGGGGTGCAGCGCGTATGATCGACACACGCCTACTTAATGAAATTAAACAACATGCGATGGATTGTTATCCAAATGAAGCTTGTGGCTTTATTGTTGTCAATAAATATAAGTTAGCGCTTACTATTAAATGTCGTAACGATTCGCCGTTCCCGAAAACTCAGTTTCTTATTAATCCCGATGAGTATCTTCGCGCAGAACAGGAAGGTGAAATTGTTGGTGTATGGCATACGCATACCAATGGCAGAACTAAACCGTCCGAATCTGACTTGGCTGGCTGCGAATCTACTGGATTGCCTTGGTACATACTCGCGGTTGATAAAAATGGCGAGGAATTCCACTTTAAAGACCTCTATATTTGGAATAAAGTAGCAAAGGATAGAGGCTCTAGCACAGCCGCAGTCGGAAATGCCACTTGTATTGCTATGGCAATTGACGTCACTAATATGTAATAAAAAGGCTTCCAGTTGGAAGCCTTTTTAATGAAGTCGAATGGTTACGCAGTACCGCCATTTTCTTCAGTGGTAGTGGTTTCATCTACATAAACCAGTCCGACCGAAGCTAGACCAGGAGTCTTCCGATCGTAAATCAAGGTCAAGTTTTCAACCGGCTTTCCATTTTGACCTTCGAGCAAGTTGACTTGCCCTAAAAGAACGTTCAAAAGGTTAGCTTCATCTTTCGTGATCTGCTTTAATGCCATAGTAAACATCCTAAAAATTGAACAACGATAATTTTTACACACTCATAAATTATTAGTAAGTGCTTATTTATAAAATATAGTAAAAATGTTATATTTTCTCAACTAATCTAAGGCGAGAAAATCATGACCGAACCAGTATCAACTACTATCGGTGGATTCGCTGCTTGGAAGGCATTTGGCATGACTATCGTAGTCGCAATCTGTGTGATGGCAGTTGCGGCTGTAGTGCTCATGATGCGGATGCCGAGATCTCCGAGAGAGTGGGGAGTTGGCTTGATTACCACAGTAATTTCAAGCTTGGCTGGCGGCTCTTTCATCATCATCAAATTTAACCTTCATGCTTGGGCAACAGACGTATGGGGAATGATCGCGCTTGGCGGTTTCTTCTTCACATGTGGTTTGCCGGGGTGGGCTATTGTCCGTTGGATTTTCAACTATATCGAAAAGAAGGAGGATTCCGACATTTTCGAAGTTGCAACTGATATTAAAAACGACCTGAAGGAGTTTAAAGATTAATGAGTAGCATGGTATCCGCACTTGCATCAGTGCAAATGGCTCAGATTGCGCAAACTTATTCTTGGCTTCGGGCGATGTCAGGAGGCAGATTAACTCAGGAACAAGTAACTGCTGGTGACGAGATTATCGAGAAGGCGGGATTAGAAACTTTCGCCAAACTCATTGGTTACAAACTTGAATCTGGCGTTACAGGGCAATGGGATATTTCCGAAAAAGGATATGAACTTATACGTGGATTTGAAGGTTTCAGGAATACGGCATATCTGGATACTGGTAGCGTCCCGACTATTGGCTTCGGCACAATCAAATATCCAAACGGCCAACCTGTAAAAATGGGTGATACTTGTACTCGTGTTCAAGCAGAAGAATGGCTTAAAAACGATTGTAAGTGGGTTGATGCTTGTCTTGATAAGTATGTGAAGGTCAAGGTAACTCAAAATCAATTTGATGCGCTTGCTTCGTTTGTTTACAACGTAGGTGAAACTGCATTTGTCAAAAGTACAATGTTGGCTGTCCTTAACCAAGGGAACTATATTGCTGCTGCAAATCAGTTTGATCGTTGGATTTTTGACAATGGCAAACGTATTAATGGATTAGTTAACCGCCGTGCTGCTGAAAAGAAATTATTCTTATCATGAAGCATTTCGGTACATTAATGCTGTGCATCCTGTTTTCAGGATGTACAGCTTCAACAATTCAAAACAATATCCATGTCACTGTCTGTTTACAGTGTGCACCTATGATGAGCCGATAGAACAATGATTTCATTTCTTTGGCATCTGGTAGGGGGAATAATGTTTTTAACAACATGCATTATCCTTATGTACTCTTATCTTCAAAACAAATCTTAATTTGAATTTAAAACTAAACCCAATTTTACTTCTTCCTGTGAACTCTTTTTTTTAAAAACGCTCTATGCTTTGAATTACAAGAGTTCTAATAATAACAGTACAAAAATTCCGTTGTGGATAACTTAAAACCTATTTGAATTTAAAATCTTTTCTTTTTTTCTTTTAGAAGCTCTGAAACGATTGCTATCAAATACTTTCAAAGCCTATTAAGGTACAAAAACTCCGTTTGAGCGGTACAAATACTCCGTTTTAACGGTACAAAAAGTTTTAATTACGGTACAAATATTCCTTTTTAACGGTACAAAAATTCTGTCCTGTATTTTCAATAGTTTAAAAGGTACAAAAACTCCGTTAAATCGCCTTTAACGGTACATTTTCTCCGTTAGAAGTCCTATAAAGGTACAAAAACTCCGAATAAGTACCTTTTAAAGCCATTTTTCCATTAACTTAAAGAATACATAAAAGGATTTCGGTACATTTTCTCCGTTTACACCCCTATAAAGGTACATTTTCTCCGCTAAACTAATAGCCAAAATCATCATAACGGTACAAAAACTCCGATAGGGGAGTGATAACGGTACATTTTTTCCGTTCAAAACAGGCGATAACGGTACAAAAATTCCGAAGGAATGCCTATAAAGGTACAAAAACTCCGGTAATGTCATTACATTGTCATGTTTTGGTCAAAATCCTTAAATATAAATCCGCTCAATTCTGACTGATTAACTAGATTTACAAACATTATCTAATCATGTACCTTTTACGAAAACCAATAAAACCTTTCTGAAACGGAATATATGGCAGAACTTATTAGGAATTCAGATGTTTATAAAGCGAATGCATTGATTAATGCAAGCTACGCTTTGGACACTGCTGAGCAAAGAATAATTCTACTCGCCATTTTAGTTTCCAGAAACAAGAATGCAGATCTGACTGCCGAAACGATTATCGAGATTCCGGCTTCCTTATATGCCCAAAAATTTAATACAACAGTGAGCGCGGCATATAAAACACTGAAGGAAGCCGAAGATACCTTATTTGAAAGACGTTTTTCTTACACCACAATGCGAAATGGCAAGATTGAGGTGGTTCGGTCACGTTGGGTATCACGAGTTTCATACGTTAAGGATGATGCATTATTAACGATCACCCTAGCTCCTGATGTGATTCCTCTAGTAACCAAGCTAGAAGGAACCTTTACCAAATATGCCATCGACAATTTACGCGATGTGACCAGTAAATATGGCATCCGTCTGTATGAGTTGGTCGCTAGTTGGAAAAATTCGGATATACGAAAAACTCCTGTTTATGACTTTGAGGACTTCCGTGCCAAGATGGGCCTTCTTCCTCATGAGTATAGAGACAAGAAAAATCCCGAAAGTACGGATATGACCAACTTCAATAAACGTGTATTGAAGCCGGCAATTGATCAGATTAATAGTTTTACTGACCTGTTTATTACTGAAAAGAAAATCAAGACAGGACGTAATATCACGGGCATTTATTTTGAAGTAAGTTTAAAAACCGATAACTTCATTGAAGGCGAAGCGAAAGAAATCCATGACAGCAAGCCTTCTTCCGATTCAGCTAAAAAGACAGGCGCTCCTTTAGAAAACATTAGGCTTCCAAAAGTATCGACCCAAGAGTTTTTGGGTAGTGATCTCAGCGAAGAGGACCTTAACAAAGAGAACCCATTAAAAGAATTTATCGTTGAATCTGGCGTTTATAAGTCTGCTATTGAAAAGCCAGTAGAAGAAAAGGATGAATTTGAATTAAATGGCATAAAACGACTGTATGAGGCACTATTAAAGCTGGATGAGGGCGTAACCAAGGAATACGTCCGCGAATATGCCCAGATTAAAGGCGTAACTCTACAACACGCATTAATTGAACTTTATAACTCTAAAAGACCGGCTTAAACATTCCGGTACTTGGGTCTTTTCCGAAAACTTGGGTTTTTGAAGTGCTAACGAATAATTAAATAATACTTTCTATAATATTTAAGTTTTTATATTAATTATTCGGAAACGATCGGATGTCCCAAGTTGAAAAACAAATACCCAAGTATTTAGATTGGGCGGGTCACTTTTATGGCAATGACCTTGATTTAGAACATTACGAAATTCTCACCATTCAGTACATTCCCAAGAAAGAGCGGAAGCTAGAAACGCAGTTAATGACAACCAAGTGGTTTGACTATAGGCTGATGCATCCCATGCAAGCCACTTATTACTTCTTTCGGCTTTTCAAAAATGAATATCGAAACTTTTATAGAAAAGCTATTGATCATAAGGCGGCCGAATTCGTTAAACCCATTAAGGAGCGAGATTTCTTACTCAGTCGTGAGGCCTTGTCATTTTGGCGACTCAGACAGGCGGTTGATGCTTTGGGAATGCGTTATGACTTCTATTTAAAAACCGCATTTGATAAATGCTTTAAGGTGATTGCGAATGGTAGACCTTTGCCACCTAGACCTGCTCAACTAAAAAAAGAAGAACTGTTAATTGAAGTCTTCCATGAGTGGGAGTCTTATTGTGAAGCTTCGCTCCAGATCGCTAAAAGTCCATATTTTACCGCTACACTTTTTCATAACAGTCCAATGCAAGTTGATTATGAAGATTTTATTGTTAAGCAGGTGCGGATGCGTCAAGTGCAGCATTACGCATTAGGGACATGCATTTATCGCTATGATGCGCTTCGAATTGAAAAAGCTTTAGAGTCTTTTGATATTTCAATCATCAACCAAGCTATTAAATCCAGTATTTAATGCTTTTTTCTCTTAAAATATTAATAAGCGCTTACTATAATTTGATAATATCGTTTTTATAGTAATTACTAATGTTTCGAGGTTTTAATGAGCGAATGGCAGAAAGAACTTGCGATACAAAACAAGTTCGGCAATAGCGCTCCAATTTCAAAGGAGTCTATTTACTTAAATACGGAAGAAAAGCAAAAACTTCAATTTCAGCCGCGTAAAACGTATGGGCGTAGGCTGCCAGCGAACGAATGCGAAATTGAAGAAATGGGCTACATGAAGTTTGTTCGTAAGCTGCAAGAGCAAGAACAGGAAATTGTAGTCATTAAAACAGACGGCGAAGTTGTACGTGGATACATCCGTGCTGCGGATGCAGAAACGATCTCGCTTCGTTGTTATTTGAATGGTGATAAAAACGGTCGTTATCGTGCGCGTGTTCTTTTTAAACACCAAATTTCCGAGTTCTCACCAACTAAGGGGATTGAAGACCTAGTTGATGAGCTAGAGAGAAAGTCGAAATCTAAATCTTAAACGTAAGCCATCTATTTTCTATAAGGATTATCTTATATGTCTACTGCTGTGGCCGAAATTCATGAAGAAGAGGTCGTTGATAAAGAACTCGAAGGCTTCACCGAAGAAAAGTTTGATTACGACGATGAGTTTCAATCAAAAATTGCGGCTTTAACTTTACGTGATGATGAGTTTCTTAGAAGAGCCGCCCATATTCTGAAGCCAGAATTTTTCGAAAATCAGGGTGAAGCATGTCTGGTCGATATTGCGCTCCAACACTTCAATAAATATGGATGTTCTCCTGATCCCGCTTCTGTTGTCCAAATTATCAAGGATAAAGCTGCTTCTAAAGTTTATAAGCGAGAAACATTAGCGGCAATTGTGGAAGCAAGGAAGAAATTAATTGGCATCTATGTCACTGACAAGGCTTTCGTTGAAGAAAAGGTTGTTGAGTTCGCGCGAAAACAGGCGGTATCCAATGCGATTGTTAATTCTGTTCCTGATCTTGAGGCAGGTAATTACGCCAAGATTGAAGCGCGTATCAAGGAAGCTATTGCGGTCGGATTGAATGAAGAGGGTGTTGGTTATGACTTCTTCGCTCAGGCGTTGAATCGTAAGCTGGCACGTATCGAGAAGCTGACAGGCAAAGTACCTCCGACAGGCATTACTACTGGCTGTAAAGAACTTGATGATCTGCTCTATCACAGAGGTTGGGGACGCAAGGAGCTGTCTCTATTAATGGGCGGTGCAAAAGCAGGTAAGACGCAAGCGCTTATTCACTTTGGCCGTATCGCAAGCTTTGCTAAATACAACGTTCTATATGTAACGCTAGAAGTTGGTAAAGACATTATTGCAGACCGTTTAGATGCCTCTATTTCAAAAGTGATCATGAAAGAATTGGCGTCGAAGGCTGCAAGTGTTGCAACTGCGGTCGAGACGGTAGCCAAGACGGCGGGCAAATTTATTATTCATGAATTTGGTTCCGGTACATTTTCTCCGTCACAGCTAAGAGCGTTAATTGATAGGTATAAGAATCCTGGGCGGAACCCTGATGGAACGATAAGACCGCCAATCAAGTTCGATATGATCATTGTGGACTATGCAGATTTGATGCGTCCAGATATTCGTACAAATGACCCAAAAGAGAACTCAAGAGCTATCTATGTTGATTTACGCGCGATTGCTTTTGAAGAGAATGTGGCGTTACTGACAGCTACTCAGACCAACCGTGAGGGCTTTAAGTCAACGGTAGCCAAGGCAGAGCACGTAGCTGAGGACTTTAACAAAATCAGGACCGCTGACGTTGCAATCTCCATCAACATTACAGAGGAAGAGAGAGCGAAAGGTCAGGCTCGATTGTACTTTGCAGCTTCTCGTAACCAAGAGATGGGGGTTACTGTGGTGATTAAGCAGAATGTGTCCATGATGAGGTTCTTGGAAGAAGTGATTAGCGTCGAATAAATTTAACCCATTATTATAGTAAGCGCTTATTTATAACTTTGTGCTAGTATAAATAAGCGCTAATTTTATCTAATGCGATTTTGCAATATGAGAGATCAAGAAAGTTTAGCGGAGATATTAGACCGCATTGATATGGAGTATTGGCTTAACCGCGAAGGGTTTGAATACAAAGTAACTCGCGGAAAAAACGGAATCCAGTTGAATGTTAAGGAATGTCCGGTATGTGGTAACTCAAGCTGGAAAGTCTATCTGAATCAGGATACGGGTTTGGGTAACTGCTTTCATGGTGATTGCGAAACCAAATTCTCGAAATGGAAGTTTATTAAGGCTGGTATAGGTGGTAATAGCCTAAGCAATAAAGAGATTGTCGAGCATGTTAAAGCAATTGCTCAGGAGCAGGGCTGGCAGCCAAAGCGCAAAAGTGAACCCACACAAACCAAAATTGGCGATCTAAAGCTTCCAAAAGCCTATGACTTGCCGATCATGGGTCAGAACCTAAAGTACCTGAAAGATCGAAATATAACGCTCGATACGTGTCGTGAATTTGGACTGAAATTCTGTCAAAAGGGTTGGTTTGCATACATAGGTCCAACGGGTGAAAAGCAATACCAAAACTACAGCATGAGAATCATCATTCCTGTCAGGGACCTTGAAGGCAAGCTTGTGTCTTTTCAGGGTCGGGATATTACAGGAAAGGCTGAAAAGAAGTATCTATTTCCTCCTGGTTTCGCGTCTACGGGCACTTACCTATATAACGGCCATAATGCCCTAGGTTACGTTGAAATCGTCATGGGAGAGGGCGCTTTTGACGCTATGGCGATATATCAAGCCTTCAAGGAAGACGAGTTCCTTTGCAATGTTGGAGTTGTCGCGTCATTTGGTAAGCATCTTTCGGTAGGTGGTGATGAATCGCAAATGGCTGAATTACTAAAGCTCAAAGATGAGGGATTGGAGTGCGTGACAATTATGTGGGATGGAGAGCCTGCCGCAATTCTGTCTGCGATCGATGCATGTTTAAAGATAAATAGCTTTGGCATAAAGGCAAGGTTGGCCACGTTGCCTGCTGGATGTGACCCCAATGAAGTCGACCCTGAAATCGTTCGCACAGCGTATCGAAAAGCGATACCAATTACGCCAATTAGCGCAGTAAGTTTACGCATTAAGTATATGGGTAAAGTCTGAATCGTATTTGATTCCAAATCATTGTTTTTAAAATATTGTTGAAGTTTTCAAGGTGCTTTTACTATGAGTTTAAAAATTGTGGTCAGAAGTGCCTACTCATTGCATACGAGTGGGACAAAATATTATTCGATGTTCTTGTTATCTGTACAGGACGGAGCTAAACGCAACACGCAATTATTCAAAATTTATGGCTCAGCGGTAAATCAAACGGCTCAAGTCAAACACCATTCAGAAGGTAAGGGTGAAACACTTGATACCGAATTTAATAAAACACTAAAAGCGAAAGGTAAAGCAGGTGAATATAGCGATTTACGTGAAAGCGAAATCCTGCATGAATTTGATAATTTCCATGATTTTATTACTTACTTGACTCTCGACTCTCCGATTAATGCCATTAGAGCGCCTTTCGCATCAGCGATTACCGAAAAGGGTTTTGAACAATATTTAGAAACCTTGTCCCAAACGTTCGGGATTCCAGTTGATGACATGTACAAATTTACATTCAGATATGAAACAGAGGAAGAACGGCAACGAAAACAAGAAGAGGAAGAGCGTAAAGCGGCTCAGCTCATGGCACAACGACAAGAATTTTATGGTGAAGTTTTGGGGTCATGGTAATGAACAGAGTAATTATTGGGGTTCCACATTGTCGGTTTATGGTGACAAAGACCACAACGAATGAAAAGGTTTTGGAGCTGACAGAATATTTTGCTGTCCACAAGCATACTCAAGATGAAGTATTAGGCTTGGCGATCAAGGCTGTTGATTACCATGATAACAAGGGCGGTTATCACCGAACGGTCGAAATTCTTGAAAAATACGGAGGACTTTCTTACTCAACAGTAGCAGAAAGGGTAAAGAATTTAAGTAAGGCTGCTGTACGTAATCTAGTTGATGAATTGTCTACCAATTCGGATTCGATTAATCCAATTGAATATGCTCAATCAATTTTCGGTCGCGAAGCATCCAATATTTTTGACAAAGGGCGAGAAGCTGAGATCAAGTCAATTTTTCAAAATTATTTTGGACCTATCAGAAGCGAACTGAGCGAATTAATTCTTGATACAGATGAGTATGCTGCCTATAAAGGAGTACAAGGATCATGGTAACTAAAACTCTTCCTGAACTCGATTTGGAATTATCCAGAAGCGGAACAAATGCCTATTACTGCGATTTTTGCCCTCATACTGGCAACCGTCCTAATTATGCCGCATGCCTAAAGCGCATCCATAATGTTCAGGAGGGAAATGAACGCGAGGTGGATGCAGTTTGTGTAGTCGCTATCCATAGACATCACTGTGAAGCTGCCGAAATGCGTGAACGTGAAATTGAGGCAGGTAAGCCTCTCTATTACATTGATCGTTCAGAAATGCGAAAACAAGTTGGGAAGCGGCTGGCTAAACAAGGAATTTCTATTTCTTCTAAATTTGATTATAAGTTAGAACTTACTAATATTAATGGTGAAAAACCAGAAAAAGAAATTCCAGTTAATTCAAAGGGTAATTATTCATTAAGTGATGCAATCAATACTAAACTAAAGAAAAATAGTTTGAATACCAAAGATGTTCATGTAGAATCGCAACAAGAAAATAAAGTAAGCGCTAACTTATATATCGAGAGTGAGAGCTTAACTGTACCAAGTATCGAGAGCGGATTATCGCTTTTAGAAATTGCTAACCGTTTCAAAGCAAACACACAGGAAAAATTATGAGCAACGCAGAAGATTTATTAGAAGCTTTAATCAAGGCATTAAAAGACTCGAATGTAGATGCCGAGGAATTACGCTTCATGACCTTGCTTCCTGATCACATGCGCAAGATTCAGGATTTAACCGAAGAGTTTGTAAAAGCTCACGTTAATGGTCCACAACAGCTTGAAGTTTACATGAGAGCCATTATGGGTGTGGTTGCACAGGTTCAAGCAGCATTAGTCGTGAATACCGGCACAGAATCAATTCAGGAATATGCACAATTATTGGCTCAAAAATCAGAAGATGAATATTTGCTTGATCTAGGTCACATGCTTCGTGATTTTACCAATCATTGGCTAGCGGTCTTTCTGCAAGCTGCAAAAGAGCATTTCGGCGAAGAAGTATTTAAAGCTCATCAAGCCCATGTTAGAGAAGTGATTAAAAACGCTAAAAGCGAAATGCTGAAATCCAAAGAAGGCGATTCCCCATTTAAAGATTCATTTATTCCTTCATTTGCAAAGCAGTAATAAGGTGTAGCAATGAATAGCGATCAGTTACTAGAGGCTTTAAACCAAATTGCATCTGAAAGCTCAAAAAATGAAAAACTAGCTTTACTCATGGATTTTGAAGCAGAAAAGGGGTTGTTCAGAGAAGTTCTGCGTTTGGCATATGACCCGTTTATTGTCTTTGGAATTTTGCCAAAAGCAGAAGATGCAGGAACAGGGGAATTAATGTTTGATGAGGTTGATACCCTTGAGTTCCTATCTAAGCTTAATAACCGTGAACTAACAGGCAATGCAGCGCGCGAAGCGCTGCGTAGCCAACTGGCTCAATTATCAGAGAAGTCAGGCGAGCTTCTAATTCGAATTTTAAGAAAAGATTTACGTGCAGGTTTTAGTGATGCAACGATCAACAAAGTCGTGCCTGATTTGATTCCTGTATTTCCATACCAACGCTGTTCATTGCCTAGTGAAGTAAAGCTGAAGGCATGGCCGTGGAAAGATGGCATTTATTTGCAAGAAAAAGCTGATGGCATGTTTGCCAACGGGACCAATTTAGAAGATAAGTTCTTCTTGTCCTCACGTCAGGGCACGCCGTTACCTATGGAGCATTTTTCCGACCTTACTGCGGAAATGGATATGCTGATCAAAGATGTCCAATATCATGGCGAACTACTTGTCGAGCGTGATGGTGTCGTCCTGCCACGCAAGGTTGGAAATGGCATCTTGAATTCGGTCACTAAGGGTGGCTCATTCGCTGAAAATGAAAAACCGATCTATATGATTTGGGACTTCATTCCACTTAGTTCTGTTAAGTCAAAAGGAAAATTTGAAGCAGCATATAAACGTCGTATTGCACTGATTAAATCGATGCTGGCCAAGTTTAAGCCTAAGTATGTGCGGCTTATTGATACGCATGTTGTTCACTCATTGGGCGAGACTTACGATCACTTTTTTAATGTACTTATGCAGGGCAAAGAGGGACTGGTAATCAAGCATCCAGAAGGTCACTGGAGAGACGGTACAAGTAAACACCAAGTTAAATTAAAACTTGATGCGGATTGTGAGCTGGAGGTTGTGAGCATTAATCCGGGTAAGGTGGGTTCAAAGAACCAAGGGCGAGCAGGAGCTTTGCATTGTAAATCTGCATGTGGTCAAGTCATTGTGGATGTCGCCATTAAGAATGAAAAAATGCGTGGCGAAGTTGATGCAAACCCTAGTGACTGGATTGGTCGAATTATCACTGTACGTTCAAATGCCATTATGCGCCCATCCAACAGTAACCAGAATTACTCGTTGTATTTGCCACGTATGGTTGAGGACTGCTATCGAATCGATAAAACGGAAGCTGATGATTTAAAACGTATTGAAGAGCAATTCAAAAACGCTATCGAAGCTGCCAAGAAGCTGGCAGAAAGTGAAGCGGTGGTGATTGACAATACAGCGACAGCATAAATATGGAGTATATATTGATGTTATCTAAAGCTAAAAAACTACATCGTCAAAAAGCTTTACGTCCTTCTACTGAACAATGGGAAATTATCGCAACTATTGGATTTGCCATTATTCTTACAGTTATCGGGTATTTTTGCATTGGCGGAGCTAAAGCGAATGCAGCGGTGGTAGCGAGAGCAGCGTCTGTATCCTCAGCTCGTCCTTCGACATCTTTTGCGCGGTCTTACAGCAGCTCGTCCACACGCGCTCCGACCACTACAAGTTTTCGTTCTAGTCCAGTTAAGACTGTGACAAAACCTAGTACGATTCGTTCTGTGAAGCCTGTTACAACGCCTGCTAAACCGATGCCTGTTTCTTCTTCATCTACACAGAAGAAATCGCGTAAGATTGGTTTCCAATATGATTACTATGCATTTACAGATTGCATCCCTTATTCAAGCGGAAGTTTCCAAGGTTGGAAGTGTATTGATCGGGATTAATTGGGGCGGTTCTACCGCCTCTTCTTATGAGGTATGACGATGTTTGTATTGTTATCTGGAACAACGTGCAGCGGCAAAACAACCATTGCTGACGCGCTGACCGAGAAATATGGGTTTAATCGTATTGTTACCACAACATCACGGCCGAAACGGGAAGGTGAGGTTGATGGTTTGCACTACCACTTTATTACTCAAACAGAGTTTGATGCACTGAAAAAGGCTGATCAGTTCCTTGAGACAAATAAACATGGTAATTATGAATATGGCGTAACGATTGATAATTTCAAAACCTTGCCAGATGATCGAAATGCCATAATTATTGTCGACCCAAATGGATATAAGAAGATTAAGCGTTATCTGAAAGCAAATGAAATTAAATATCTTGGGGTTTTTGTCGACGCTGATATTAAAAGCCGTCTACAACGTTTAATTGTTCGAGCAGATCAGAAACTTGCGGAACGTTTAGAAGTCATGATTCAGGTCGAATCTCATTGGATAAACGAAATCAACCAGTACGATATGTTGATCCAGAATGATGAAACGATTGAAGATGCCTTAGAGCCGATTTTAGATCATGTGCGCCGTGCAGGACATTTAGATAAAATAGCCTAAGCATTTTGATGAACAATTAAAATTTCCTAAAATAGAATGCTCCGATAATTTCAATAATTTCGGAGTTTTTTTATGCTACTAAAATCTGTTCCTGGTGTTTTGCCTGCACTTAAAAATAGCGATTTGGCAACTACGAAATTATGGACCACTCACATTGAAAGAATTACAAATTATCAATTAAACGCCGTAATTGCTAAATTCAAGTTTAAAAATGAAGAAAGTCAAATTGATAAGGAAATTGAATACGCGGTTAGTCAGATCAACGACGCTATTTATAACCGCCAAATCAACTCGGTAAAAATTGCTCGATTTAAATTAAAAAAAGATCATTCCATTACGGTGAGCAACCTAATTGCTGGTTTATTGAAGCTGAAGGAAGTTGAAAGAAAGGCTGTGTTGTTCTCATTAGAATCAGGATTAAGCCTTGATGAAGTGACAAACTTGGAAGTTAGACAAGCCAATGTGGCAGCTAGAAACTCAAAACTAGCGAGAGAAATTATTAAAAATTGCCCTGTGAGTATCAAAACAAACTATTTATTTTGGGAATCAAATGAGGAAAAGGAGCATGAAAAGCTCAAAAATTTAGAGCAAGCTGTGTTTGAAGCCTTTGGTTTTGACTTCAAACTGCTTGCCCTAAAATACGAGAATATTATTTATGACGAATGGTTTGAATTTCTTGGTCAGACGTCATAATTGTCGCCGAGTTTTTTGATTCGACGAGCCGTATATTCTTCTAAAGCTTCATTGAGCATGGTTGTAAAAGTGGTCTTGTTAGAACCCATGCCAATGGAGCTGATAGATTTAAGCCAGTTCAAACGAAGGTACATTTCTTGGCTAATATTGTTGTTAAAAGGACGTTGAATTAATTTCAAGTCTTCAGGAGCAATATTAATGCCCTGACGCCAAGGCGCTTCACGGTCCTTTTTCTCTTTAGGTTTGCTTAATCCTGATAGTTCATCAAGCTTATCAAGGTCTACAGGTTTTTCATTAGCTTCTGGCGTTGCTGTGGCAGTTTGTACTGGAGCACTCTTTGTAAAATCGGATGCATTTGAATTTTCAGCTTGTACTTTTGCAGCTTTGCCTAATGATAATCCACCACGTCCACTCATTTGAACAACTCCTCAGCCAATGCATTTACTTCTTCTGCTGCCTTAGAGGCACCAATATTTAACTCAATAACACCCAGACCCATGCCATAAGCTCTTGAATATGCAATACGGTCGTAATTTACGGAATCGAGAACTTTTGCAAAATCTTCAACTTCTTTAAACGCATTACGCGCATCGTCTAAAGCTGTGATACGTGCATTTGTCGGGACTTGAGTGATATAGATGTAGACATGAAGTGGATCGAGGTCCCTTTCATTTACACGGATATTATTTGCTTCTTCAATTAATTCCAAAATTTCCCCAGTTGATTCTACGTCAGCTTGGTTAGGGCGAGTTGGAATAAGAATGGCATCGGAACAAAGCAGCGCTTCACGGAAGCCAGAAGAGTCATAACCACCGCAATCGAGAATTACGTTAGGTGTTTCACTTTCAATTTTTGGAATGACTTTGTCAATTTCTGGTTGACCAAACAAATGATAAGTTTTGATTGAGCCGGTCTTTTCTATGAAAGTTTGGGCTTGACGATAAATACCCCATTTAACCGAATTTTTATTGGCGTCAAGGTCGACAAGAGCTACGTCTTGTTTTTCATTATTGGCAATCCATGCAGCCAAATTGGTAGCCGTAGTTGTTTTGCCGACGCCACCTTTTGAATTGGCGATCAATAATTTCATTAAATCCTCAACATAAACGTTGGCGAAAATCGTAGTGTAATAGTAAATGCGCTAGATAACAATGTATAAACTTGTATTCATTGCTATGTAGAAATCTATATAGAAATCTATATAGATTATTAATTTAAAAATTAGATTGTATTTAACTAAAACAAAATGTTTAATAGTTCTAATTGCTTACATATAAATTCATAGGCTTAAAATGCAGAATCAAATCAGACAATTAGAAGATGGAACTTTTGAAATAGGTACTTGGATTCAGAATGCAAATGGTGAAGTTGTGTTCTTTGATGCAACGAGTGCCAAAACATTAGAAGAAGCAAACAAGATTGCTGATGAGTTGGATGATCAGGAATTTAAATTAGCAAAGAGTGAAATTGATATGCTTGGCGGCATTCAAGGTGCCAATAAGGTTCTGGAGCTCATGAATGAAAACGAAGCCGTTGCCGTTGAATTTGATAAAAACCACTTTGATATTAATGAATTAAAATTCTATAACCAAAAAGATTTTGAGCAGCGAATGGATGACTACCTAGATAATGGTGAGACTGCAACCTATCTATATGCAGACTTTGAAATCCAAAGCCTGCTGCACAAAACTAGATTTTTGAAATTTTAATTTAACTTTTCAGCAACTTGGCGGAGCAATTCCGGATCCGATGCAAAATATTTTTGCGTGGTCAGGATTGAGCTATGCCCCATCAATTGTTGAATTGAATAAATATCACCGCCCTTTCTTATTAGCCTTGTGGCAAAGGAACGTCGACCGGAATGGCTGGTTGCTTGAATACCAGCCTTCTTATAACAGTTATTAATCATGGTCACCATGCTATTTGGTGAGAATGGACCGCCCTTCTGCGATAAAAATAAAGGTGCGTCGGGATCCTTTGGTCTTTCTTTTGTTATGTATTCTTCTACCAGTGATCTAGCGATTGGATTGACTAGGAATACCTCACGGTAGCGGTTGCCTTTAGTAATATTACCGAGCAATCGAATAATATCCTTCAGCTTGCCCTTCTTCACGTCGTAAACATCGCCGACCTTTAACATTGATAATTCTTTAGCGCGAAGCCCAAGGAAGTGTGAGAAATACAAAACACATTTGTTCCGTAATGCATTTACGCCCGTTTGAGTGGCTAAAGTAATCTCAAGATCATCTTCTGACACATATGGGGCTTTTCCAGTTGTTGTTCTTGCCATAAATCGACCAAATAATTTTTTATTACATTTTTCCAAAAACGGAAAGGATATAAAAACAGTCTACCACATGTCGAAAAATAAAAAATGTAATAAAAGATACATTTTATTATATTTTTTGGGGGTGCAAAAAGGCAGGGCGTCATATCCTGTCGTATACGTACTTTTCTATTAAGAGTGGTATTTCAAAGTTTGATTTAAATTGGTAATCTATACCAATCTTGATTTTGTAACGTTTTCAAGTTTAGGAGGAGCTATGAAAGAAAAATTTAAAAACAGTAATTTAAAGGGTATGAATAGCAAAAAGCCCGAACTTGATCGGGCAGTAAGAATAAAAACAGATTAGTTGACTTTAAGTGTTTCTAGGAAAGCATCAAAAGCTTCTTTCTGTCTAGGGTTAGTGAAAAACTCAAAATTATGGCCATCATTTGCTTCGCGAATTTGTTTAATTAAATTCGATTCTGCATCAGTAATAAGAGGTTGCTCAATCATGGCTTCCATTTCTTCAAGCAGATGAGGCATGTATTCCTCTAGGCAGCGCATGAAGAGGTCTTTAGCATCGATTTTTAAAGCTTCAGCCATAGCGCGCACACGTTCAAGAGGCAATTTGCTTTTACCACGAACAATGAAGCTAACCATGTTTTGATTGATACCCATAATCTCTGCCAATTGCGACTGATTCAGATCCGATGCATTTAGTTGAGCGTCGAGATATTGGGCGACAGTTAGTTTGCGTTTGGTGTTAGTAGCTGCTGATTTCATAGTAACGTTTTCCTTAGAATATTCTTAATAGATATAAAGTCATAATGTCGGAATGTATCCTCGATACAACATTATAGACTTAAAATATTTGCGGTTTAGGTAAAGTATATCAGTAAGTGCTGATTTACCCAAGTTCAAGAAAAGTACAGATTTGTATAGGATTGGATAACATGACATCGGTCACAATTAACGGAAAAATTTAGTAAGTAAGCATTGATTAATATTTTCTTATTTTTGGGTTAAACTAATGGTCAGACTATAGGTGAGTAGATGCTCATTTTAAGTACAGGCAATTTGTTAGCTGATGCAGACAATCATACTATAATGACAACGTATCGACTGATACCAATAGGAAGTATAAGCCTCATTCAAGCCAATTATTTGTCAAAAAAGTATGATAGTTAGAGTATAGGAGTAAAAAATGTCGAAAAGTGTTGAAGTTATTACGCCTGAAACCGTAGCAGATTTCTTGGCAGAGCAGGGTTCTGAACTGATCTTTGAGGGAAATCAAATTAATGTAATTAAAGGAAAAAATGAGGAATGCGGTGATTTCCTTGTGATTAACAATGCACTTGGCGAAAATTTGTTTATTAAACTTAGCTATATAGTCTTATGAGTCTACCTAAATAATTAAAAATCCCTCACTTGACCCTTCTCTGTGGTTAGTGTCCAAGGTTTGATGCTGGCCACGGTCAAAATAAACCCTCTATTAAAACTCAAAATCTCCCCAATTTCACTCTTTATTTTTCAATAAATATTTTTATAATGCTTTTTAATATTAGTAAGCACTTGTTAATATACTGTCAGGTCTGTATATAGACATCCAATAATGACTTTTTCAGATTGAGATTTTTCAATGAATGAGCGCATACATATTTTAAGACAAGCAATTGTTGTCGTTACCCAAGCACTGACTAACTCTGATATTGCAGTAACACAAGAAGGCATTGAGGCAGGTGTGCATAAGGATCCAAAGACAGGCAAACCTGTGCGAATTAACCTTCCATATCTTCCGGACAATTCACCAGATTCGCTGATTGATGCGGTTCAAGGTTTTCTTGATCAAGAGGTAGCGAAGTATCTTTTTACCGATTTTTCTCTCAAGCTAAAAGGATCTGAAGAGGTAAAGACTTTAACTTCATTGTTAGAAGAAGCGCGTGTAGAACGTTGCATGGCTGAAAAATATCGCGGTTCAAATATCAATATGAAAAATGCGAGCCAATTTTTCATTGATGAATTGATTGACGATAAATACCAAAAACTTGTAAAGGAAAAAGCTTCTGATGAAGAAATTACGCAACATTTAATGTTGCCAATGTTACGTGCGTTAAGTGGTCCAATTGGGGCGTTTGCAAGCATTGAACCTAGTGAGCCTTCAGCGAAAGACCTCTCACGACGAAAGGATCAAATGAGGCTATTACCAGGATTAATTATTGATTCTGTAAAAGCAGATAGATACACAGATACCTCAGAGCCATTCCTGCGAGCTTCGTTGGTCGAGCATATGCGCGATTGCAAGCAATGTAACGGTTGCGACCTTGCTGGACAGGTTCATCCAGATATTCGTTTGGGTAAAAAGATGCGATTTATGGTCGTGGCTGACTGCCCAACTTGGGAAGAGGAAAAGAAAGGAAAACTTCTTGAAGGCGAGACGGCCCAATATGTGAAAGCTGCAATTAAAGATAATGAATTAGCAGTAGCGGACGGTTATTACACAACGCTCGTCAAAGCCAAAAAAGGGACTGTTCTAAATTTTG
>NZ_JAVIMC010000069.1:0-44409 GCF_031196995.1 Acinetobacter sp. 12966 | reverse complement strand
TTCGGTTAAAAAAGTCATCTGTTCTTTTCCCCGTCAGTCTGACTCTTATGTGTTTGATGAGTTGTACCGTGCTGGAAAGGTTGAGCTTGAAGTGGTCCCGCAAGGTAATCTGGCTTGCCGTATTCAGGCAGCCGGTATGGGGCTTGGGGCGGTATTTACCCCAACAGGCTTTGGAACACTTTTGGCCGAAGGTAAAGAGACCCGTGAGATTGATGGGAAAGATTACGTACTTGAATATCCAATCAAGGCTGACTTTGCCTTGATTAAAGCTTACAAAGGCGACCGCTGGGGCAATCTGGTTTACCGTAAATCTGCACGTAACTTTGGCCCAATTATGGCGATGGCTGCGGATGTCACCATTGCTCAGGTTTCTGAAGTGGTAGAGCTAGGTGGATTAGACCCTGAGCACATTATCACCCCGGGTATCTTTGTACAGCACGTTGTACAAGTAGCGTCAGCACAGTAAGCAATAAGGAGAAATAACATGAGCTACCAGAAACTCAGCCGTGACCAGATTGCACAACGTGTGGCACAAGATATTCCAGATGGCGCCTATGTGAACTTGGGTATTGGCCTACCGACCAAGATTGCAAGCTACCTACCTAACGATAAAGATATTTTTCTTCATTCTGAAAATGGCCTGTTAGCTTTTGGCCCACCGCCAGCAGCAGGTGAAGAAGACCCTGAACTGATTAATGCGGGTAAAGAGTTTGTGACCATGCTTGAAGGTGGTAGCTTTTTCCACCATGGCGATTCATTTGCGATGATGCGTGGTGGTCACCTTGATATTGCAGTACTCGGTGCATTTCAGGTTGCTGCGAATGGTGACTTGGCAAACTGGCACACGGGAGCACCGGATGCGATTCCTGCGGTTGGTGGTGCGATGGATTTGGCGGTTGGGGCCAAGAAAGTATTTATCACCACAGACCATGTGACCAAACAAGGTGAGCCGAAGATTGTGGCTGAGCTAACTTATCCGGTTACGGGCAAAAAATGTGTTGACCGAATTTACACCGATCTTTGTGTGATTGATGTGACCAAAGAAGGTTTAAAGGTGATTGAGAAAGTGGAAGGCCTTAGCTTTGATGATTTACAGGCTTTAACAGGTGCAACTTTGATTGATGCGACTCAAGGGTAAGGAAGTAGGGAAATGACATTAAAAAACGCTTATATCATCGATGCCATCCGTACTCCATTCGGCCGTTATGCCGGTGGCCTTGCTCCTGTCCGTGCCGATGACCTGGGGGCTGTGCCGATTAAAGCGCTCATGCAGCGTAACCCGAATGTAGATTGGGAACAGGTCGATGATGTGATCTATGGCTGTGCCAACCAAGCCGGTGAAGACAACCGTAATGTCGGCCGTATGTCAGCACTGCTTGCAGGTTTACCATACCAAGTACCGGCAACCACGATTAACCGTTTGTGTGGTTCATCACTTGATGCCATTGCCATTGCTGCCCGTGCCATTAAGGCAGGTGAAGCGAATTTGGTGATTGCTGGGGGTGTAGAAAGCATGAGCCGTGCACCCTATGTGATGGGTAAGTCAGACAGTGCTTTTAGCCGTAGCCAGAAGATTGAAGACACCACCATGGGCTGGCGTTTCATTAACCCGAAACTTAAAGAATTGTATGGTGTAGACACCATGCCCCAGACTGCCGAAAACGTGGCTGAACAGTTTAACGTCAATCGTGCAGATCAGGACCAGTTTGCCTTGGTGAGCCAACAACGCACCGCAAGCGCGCAAGCCAAAGGCTTTTTTTCTAAAGAAATCGTGCCAGTTGAAATCCCTCAGCGTAAGGGTGATGCTGTTGTGATTGATACCGATGAACATCCACGTGCATCAACCACCCTTGAAGGTTTAAGCAAACTTAAACCTGTGGTTAAAGCAGATGGCACAGTCACTGCGGGGAATGCTTCAGGCATCAACGATGGTGCAGCAGCTCTACTGATTGCTTCTGATGATGCAGTTCAGGCTTACAACTTAAAACCACGTGCCAAGATCATTGCTTCAACAGCCGTAGGTGTAGAACCACGCATTATGGGTTTTGCTCCTGCACCAGCCATTAAAAAATTACTTAAACAAGCCAACCTGACTTTAGAGCAGATGGATGTGATTGAGCTCAATGAAGCGTTTGCTGCACAAGCTTTGGCAGTGACCCGTGATTTAGGTTTGCCAGATGATAGCAACAAGGTAAATCCAAACGGTGGTGCCATTGCATTGGGCCATCCACTGGGTGCATCAGGTGCACGCCTCGTGACGACAGCCTTGAACCAACTTGAGCAAACAGGTGGTCGTTATGCCTTGTGTTCAATGTGTATTGGTGTGGGCCAAGGCATTGCTTTGATTATTGAGAGAGTCTAATCATGAGCCAGTTATATGCCAGCTTGTTTTATCAAAAAGACGTCACTGACATCTTTAGTGACTCATCTTTAATCAAATATATGATTCAGGTTGAAGTTGCGTTAGCTCAAGCACAGGCAAAAGTTGGTGTGATTCCTCAAAATGCGGCTAATACAATTGCCCAAGTAGCTGAGCAGGCAATAGAAAAGTTTGACTTTTCAGCTTTGGCTGTCGCAACTGGCTTAGCTGGAAATATCGCAATTCCATTTGTAAAACAGCTTACAGCAATTGTTAAAGATGTTGATGAAGATGCTTCGCGTTATGTGCATTGGGGTGCAACGAGTCAGGATATTTTAGACACAGCTTGTATTTTGCAATGTCGTGATGCGTTGAACATTGTGGAAGCTCAACTTCAACAATGTTATGCGACTGCATTACAGCAAGCCAAGCAATATCGCCATCAAGTCATGATTGGGCGTACATGGTTACAGCAAGCTTTACCCATTACTTTGGGGCATAAACTTGCTCGTTGGGCTTCTGCATTTAAACGTGATTTAGACCGTATTCAAGCTATGAAGTCACGTGTACTGACTGCTCAGTTAGGTGGTGCTGTGGGTTCATTAGCTTCTTTGCAAGATCAAGGTTCACTTGTGGTTAATGCATTTGCGAAGCAACTGAATCTGACTGTACCGACAAGCACATGGCATGGTGAGCGCGATCGTATTGTAGAAATTGCAAGTGTGCTTGGCATGATTGTCGGGAATACGGGCAAGATGGCACGGGATTGGTCACTGATGATGCAAACTGAAATTGCAGAGTTGTTTGAGCCAACCGCCAAGGGGCGTGGTGGTTCATCGACTATGCCTCATAAGCGTAATCCAGTCGCAGCAGCATCCGTATTAGCTGCGGCGAATCGTGTACCAGCACTTATGTCTAGCATCTATCAAAGTATGGTGCAGGAACATGAGCGTAGCTTAGGTGCATGGCATGCAGAATGGTTAGCAGTTCCAGAAATCTTTCAGCTTTGTGCTGGAGCATTAAGTCGTACTGGTGAAGTCTTACAAGGTTTTGAAGTTAATGCTCAGCATATGCAACAGAATCTTGAATGTACGAATGGATTGATTATGGCAGAAGCTGTAATGATGGCACTTGCTCCTAAAATTGGACGTTTAAATGCTCATCATTTAGTTGAAGCTGCATGTAAAACAGCGGTAGCACAAAACCAGCATTTGTTTGATGTTGTTAGCCAACTAGAAGAAGTGAAAGGACAGTTTAGCCAAGCAGAAATACGGGATATTTTCAAACCGGAAAACTATTTGGGCAATATTCAGCAACAGATTGATGCAGTTTTGCAGGAAGCACAAGGAGAGTCAAATTGAAACAGACTATTAGCAATCGCCAAGGAAAACAGCTAGCTGTTTATATTGACGGTTTAAAAGATGCTCCTGTGCTTGTGTTCTCTAATTCATTAGGCACAGACCATGGTATGTGGCAGTCACAGGTAAGTGAATTAAAAAGTCATTTTAATGTCATTACATACGACACACGTGGTCATGGTGAAAGTGATGTAGTTAGTGGCACCACATTGCAAAACTTAGCTGAAGATGTGGTTGATATTTTAAATGCCTTGAGTGTTGAAAAAGCTCATTTTTGTGGCATTTCAATGGGTGGAATTACTGGGCTTTGGTTGGGTATTCATCATCCAGAGCGCTTTTTAAGTATTACTGTTGCGAACTCGGCAGCCAAAATTGGTCAGGCGGAGGCTTGGTTGAGTCGTGCTGACTCGGTAGAACAAAATGGTTTAGCTGAGTTGGTAAAAACCACGCATACCCGCTGGTTCAGTGAAAAATTCGACTATCAACATAATGTTGTTGCGCAGACGACGATTCAAAGTCTTGCAAACACACCGGCACAAGGTTATGCAAATGCATGTCGTGCTTTAGCGTATGCCGATTTAAGAGATGAAATTGCACAAATCCAAATTCCGGTACTGCTGGTTGCGGGAACAGAAGATCCAGTAACTACAGTAGCAGATGCTGAGTTTATGCAGTGCGCTATCAACAATAGTCAGATTGCTAAATTGGAAGCATCTCATCTTTCTAATATTGAGCAACCGCAAAGATTTACTCAGGAATTGACTAGGTTTATTCAGCAAATCTAATAGCTTAGTGATTTAAAAGGAATTGGCCTTAAGGAGGCAAATATGGCGTCTCAGGATTACGCTGCACCAAATAAAAGTATCGATGCTCAAGCATTAATTAATGATGCTCCACTCAGTAAGTATCAATGGATGATCGCAATCATCTGTTTCTTAATTATTTTTACTGATGGTATTGATACTGCTGCAATGGGTTTTATTGCACCAGCTTTGGCACAAGACTGGGGAGTTGATCGCTCTCAGTTAGGTCCAGTAATGAGTGCTGCACTTGGTGGAATGATTATTGGCGCTTTGGTTTCTGGCCCAACAGCTGACCGCTTTGGGCGAAAAATTGTTCTAGCTATTTCAATGTTTGTATTTGGTGGTTTTACCTTAGCTTCTGCTTATGCAACCAACTTAGATAGTCTTGTTGTTTTACGTTTTTTGACAGGTATTGGGCTTGGTGCAGCGATGCCAAATGCCACTACGTTGTTTTCTGAATACTGTCCAACTCGCATTCGTTCACTGCTCGTGACCTGTATGTTCTGTGGTTATAACTTAGGTATGGCAACTGGTGGTTTTATCAGTAGTTGGCTGATCCCGACTTATGGTTGGCACAGTCTATTTTTACTTGGCGGCTGGTCACCTTTGATCTTAATGATTTTAGTGATTTTAGTTTTACCTGAGTCTTACCGCTTTTTAATTGTGAAAGGTAAGAATCCTGAAAAAGTACGCAAAATCTTAAATCATATTGCGCCAGCTCAGATCCAAAATGCGACTGGATTTCACGTACCTGAAGAGAAAACTGAAACAGCTCAAAAGAAAAATGTCTTTGGAATTATGTTTTCTAAACCATATGCAAAAGGAACACTTTTACTTTGGTTGACCTATTTCATGGGGCTCGTGGTTGTTTACTTGCTTACAAGCTGGTTACCAACGCTTATGCGTGAAACAGGTGCCTCAATGGAGCGTGCTGCATTTATCGGTGGATTGTTCCAGTTCGGTGGTGTGGTAAGTGCCTTGTTTATTGGTTGGGCGATGGACAAATTCAACCCGAACCGAGTGATTGCTATTTTCTACTTTGCTGCAGGTCTATTTGCGATTGCTGTTGGTCAAAGCTTAGGAAATTCAACATTACTTGCAGTATTGGTGCTTTGTGCGGGTATCGCAATTAACGGTGCGCAATCTTCAATGCCTGCGTTAAGCGCTCGTTTCTATCCAACGCAGTGCCGTGCAACTGGCGTGTCTTGGATGACTGGTATTGGACGCTTCGGTGCAGTATTTGGTGCTTGGATTGGTGCTGTGTTACTCGGTAATGATTGGTCGTTTACCGCCATTCTTAGTTTATTACTAATTCCAGCGACTGCTGCGGCTGTTGCTGTATTTGTTAAATCAATTGTTGCGCATACCGATGCAACTTAATAGAGGTCTATCACAATGAATGATGAACAACGCTATAAACAAGGCATTGAGGTGCGGACTGAAGTTTTGGGTGAAAAGCATGTTGGTCGGTCTTTGCAAAATCTGAATGACTTTAACCAAGATTTTCAAAATTTTATTAGCCGTTATGCATGGGGTGAGGTGTGGTCTCGTCCAGGCTTACCGCGTCATACACGTAGTTTAGTCACTATCGCAATTTTATTGGCGCTTGGTCGTGAAGACGAACTACGCATGCATTTACGTGCTTGCTTTAACAATGGCGTAACTAAAGAAGATTTAAAAGAGCTGATCTTACACAGTTCACTCTATGCAGGTTTACCTGCTGCAAACGCTGCAATGCATATGGCTGAAGAAGTCTTTAAAGAGTTGGGGATAGAAGTAAACCCAATTGCAGCGAAAGAACAGGATTAAGGAGATAAAGATGTCACAACATAGCTGGGGTGCCTACGCCCAACGTAATACAGATGATCATCCACCAGCGTATACGCCAGGTTATAAAACAAGTGTATTACGTTCGCCAAAAAATGCATTGATCTCAATTAATGAGACTTTAACTGAAGTTACTGCACCGCATTTTTCTTCAAATCTGTTTGGCCCGAAAGATAATGATTTGATTTTGAACTATGCCAAAGATGGTTTGCCAATTGGTGAGCGTGTCATTGTTCATGGCTATGTTCGTGACCAATTTGGTCGTCCTGTAAAAAATGCACTTCTAGAAGTATGGCAGGCCAACGCTTCTGGCCGTTACCGTCATCCAAACGACAAGTTTATTGGTGCAATGGATCCTAACTTTGGTGGTTGTGGTCGTACCTTAACTGATGAAAACGGTTTTTATATTTTCCGTACCATTAAACCGGGTCCGTACCCATGGCGTAACCGTATTAATGAATGGCGTCCTGCACATATTCATTTCTCTTTAATTGCTGATGGTTGGGCTCAGCGCCTAATTTCGCAGTTTTATTTTGAAGGCGATACGCTCATTGACACTTGCCCAATCTTAAAAACGATTCCTTCTGAAGATCAACGTCGTGCCTTGATTGCACTAGAAGATAAAAACAACTTTATCGAAGCTGATAGCCGTTGTTACCGTTTTGACATCACTTTACGTGGCCGTCGAGCGACTTACTTCGAAAATGAATTGACTTAATCGGGAGCACGAGCATGAATAACTGGAATTTTCAGGAACTAAAAGAAACTCCATCTCAAACAGGTGGACCTTACGTTCACATTGGCTTATTGCCACAACAAGCAAATATTGAAGTATTTGAAAACAACTTTAATAACCAGTTAGTACAAGATCAGACCAAAGGTGAGCGTATTCGTCTTGAAGGCCAAGTGTTTGACGGATTAGGTTTACCGCTACGCGATGTGCTGATCGAAATTTGGCAAGCCGATGCGAATGGTATTTATCCAAGTCAGGCAGATACGCGTGAGCAAAAAGCTGACCAGGCATTTCAAGGTTGGGGCCGTACAGGTGCAGACTTTGAAACGGGTGTTTGGAGCTTTAATACAATTAAGCCGGGCGCGACAGCAGGCCGTAAAGGTTCAACTCAAGCACCTCATATTGCATTAGTCATTTTCGCTCGCGGTATTAACTTAGGTCTTCATACACGAGTTTATTTTGAAGATGAAGCTGAAGCAAATGCCAACGACCCGATTCTAAATAGCATTGAGTGGGCACCACGTCGCCAAACACTTATTGCGAAACGTTTTGAAGAAAATGGTGAAGTTGTTTACCGCTTTGATATTCGCATTCAAGGCGATGACGAAACTGTATTTTTTGACATTTAAGAAATACCTAAGGCTACACCTGATTATTCAAGGATGCGTGTAGCCTTTTTAAGGATGAACCATATGAACATGAAAGCATTATTAAGCCTAAGTTTGCTTGCACTCCCATTTTTTACAGCACAGGTGAATGCTGAACCTGTTGCTTTAGCCGCTCAAACACAACCTGCCGCTACAGCCGTTAAAACGATTGTTCCGATTACCGCAAAAACCAAAGAACAAGCTTTGGCACAAGCTCAGGTCATTGCAAATACAGCAGATGCTGATTTGGCAGAGTTTCGTATCGATTT
Organism: Acinetobacter sp. 12966; assembly: GCF_031196995.1. NCBI lineage: Bacteria > Pseudomonadati > Pseudomonadota > Gammaproteobacteria > Moraxellales > Moraxellaceae > Acinetobacter > Acinetobacter sp. 12966. The sequence continues at coordinate 36,413 of NZ_JAVIMC010000069.1, read as the reverse complement.
ACTCAGTTTCGCGAGTGATACAAAACAAGTGATTGCCTTGGGTCATGAGTTAAAAAAGATTTTAGGCAATAAACCAATGATCGCCACAATTCGTACCAAAAACGAAGGTGGCCAGCTTGAAATTAGTGATGTGGATTATGGTAAGACTTATCAGGCTTACTTAAAGAGTCCGTTCATGGACTGGTTAGATGTTGAAATGTTCCGTGATCAAAAAGTAGTTTTAGACATTGTTCAAAAAGCACATCAAAAGAAAGTGCTCGTTGTCATGTCTAATCATGACTTCCAAAAAACACCAAGCCAAGATGAAATTGAAAAACGCTTATTAAAACAAGATCAAATGGGTGCAGATATTCTCAAAATTGCCGTAATGCCAAAATCTAAACAAGATGTTTTCACTTTAATGAACGCAACTTTAAAGGTAAGCCAGCAAACCACTAAACCTTTATTGACGATGTCAATGGGGCAATTAGGTACGATTTCTCGTGTTGCGACTGGCAATATGGGCGGAAGTTATAGCTTTGGCATGATTGGTCAGGCTTCTGCACCGGGTCAAATTGATGTGACCAAGCTCAAACAGATTTTACAAACCGTTCAACCAACAAACCCATAAATCATAAGGATATGATGAAATGAATACATTACGTTTAACTACTCTTGCATTAGGTTTGATGGTTTCAGGAGTAGCGGCAGCACAAACTTATGTTGTTGATCGTTATCAAGACGATAGCAATAAAGGCTCTTTACGCTGGGCAATTGAACAAGCCAATGCAAACCCAAGCGAAGCTAGCGACATTTTGATTCAAGCAGTAGGCAAAGCGCCTTATGCGATTAAATTAAATAGTGCACTTCCTGAAATTAAAGCACCTGTCAAAATCATTGGTACACAGTGGGATAAAACTGGCGAATACATCGCAATTGATGGTTCAAATTATATTAAAGGCGAAGGGGCGAAAGCTTGTCCCGGTGCAAACCCTGAGCAGTACGGCACCAATGTACGTACTATGACTTTACCGGGATTGGTACTACGTGACGTCAACAATGTCACTTTAAAAGGTTTAGACATTCATCGCTTCTGTATTGGGGTATTGATTAACCGCTCGAGCAATAACCTCATCCAACATAACCGTATTAGTAATAACTACGGCGGTGCTGGTGTCATGCTCACTGGTGATGATGGTCAAGGTAACCCAACCGCAACCACGACCAATAACAACAAAGTTTTAGACAATATTTTCCAAGACAATGGTGATGGTCTAGAGCTGACACGTGGTGCTGCGTTTAACTTAATTGCGAATAACCATTTTGTTTCAACCAAAGCAAACCCAGAACCATCACAAGGTATTGAAATTTTGTGGGGTAATGATAATGCGGTAGTTGGTAATAAATTCGAAAACTATTCAGATGGCTTACAGATCAACTGGGGTAAGCGTAACTATATTGCCTACAACGAAATGACCAATAACTCGATTGGTTTCAACATGACGGGTGATGGCAATATTCTTGATAGTAATAAAGTACATGGTAATCGTATTGGTGTAGCCATCCGTTCTGAAAAAGATGCAAATGCAAAAATTACATTGACTAAAAACCTGATTTGGGACAATGGTAAAGATATTAAACGCTGTGAAGCGGGTGGTTCATGTGTACCAGATCAGCGTTTGGGTGCAATTGTATTTGCTGTGCCTGCACTTGAGCATGCCGGATTTGTAGGTTCTCGTGGTGGCGGTGTGGTTGTTGACCCATCTAAACAACAAAAAACATGTACTCAGCCAAATGAACAAGGCTGTAATGCTCAACCTAATCAGGGTATTAAAGCTCCTAAATTAACTGCAAATAAAGGTTCAGTTGCTGTAGAAGTCAATGGCTTGCCAAATCAACGCTATCAAGTTGAATTTTTTGGTAATCAAAATGCGTCATCAAAAGAAGCTGAGCAATATTTAGGAGCAATAACTGTTGCTACAGATGCACAAGGGATCGCAAAAGCGAATTGGAAGCCGTCTGTAAAAGTTGCCTCAATTACAGCGAATATTACTGATCGTTTTGGCGCAACTTCTGAGCTTGGTTTTACAAGTGTTAAATAACAATAAGGAAAGCGCCTCATATGAGGCGCAGCATAGAAATGATAAAAGGGACTTGAAATGCCAAATTTAATGAAATTGAGTGTTTTAACGCTCGCTGTATTAGGTAGCCAATTTGCGCTCGCGAATGAGCCTTGGTCACAAGACCGTCAATGGTTGCTAGGTGACTGGAATGGAAAACGCCAGCAATTAGAGCAGCAGGGCTATAAATTTACAGCTTCTATTATGAGCCAAAGTGCCACAAATTTAGATGGTGGTTACAACGACAGCAATACTTTTGAAAATGCTGCACAACTTTCTTTAGGTGCAAACCTAGATTTAGAAAAAATTGCTGGATGGAAAGATACAACAGCAAGCGTAATCGTGACCAAACGTGATGGTAATGCATTAACTCTCGAGCGTATTAAAGACCCACGTTCTAGCCAATTGGGTAATGCTCAAGAGATTTATGGTCGCGGTAAAATCTGGCGTTTATCTCAAGCATGGGTGAAGAAGGGTTTTATCGATAATACTGTACAGGTCAAATTTGGCCGTATGGGAATGTCAGAAGACTTTAATAGTTCTCAATGTGAATTTCAGAACTTATTGCTTTGCGGTGGACAACTAGGAAAATCAATCGGTTCAATTTGGTATAACTCACCAGTAGGTGTTTGGGCGACAAACGTTAAATATCAGTTTGCGCCTGAATGGACTTTGGGATTGGGGGTGTATGAGGTCAATCCAGACAACATTAAAACCGAATCAAATAGTGATGGTTTTAATCTGGATATGAACAATGTGAAGGGCGCCACCATACCAGTTGAACTTGCATGGAAACCAAAACTTGCTGCCTTTAATCGCTTGCCGGGTGAATATAAAGTAGGTGCACTGTATTCAACCGCCGAAGCAAATGATATTAAAACTGCGGGTAAAGTGCATGACGGGAAACAAAGTTTCTGGATTAATGTACAACAACAACTGACGAATAAAGGCGAAGATCCGAAACGCGGTTTATATGTAAGTTTTAATGGCGTTGTAAATGATAAGGCAACGACTTTTGTTCAAAGTACGCAACAACTTGCTCTTTGGTATAAGGGGCCATTTGATAGCCGTCCAAATGATTCGATTGGTTTTGGTATAGCCAATTATGTAGTTAATGACCGTGCTAAAGATAAACAGATCGCAACAAATGAAAGTCGTGGATATTACAGCTATGATTCGATTGCATCTGACTATATTCCAATTCAAGACGACGAACTAAATGTCGAGTTGAACTATACCTATCAATGGTCTCCGGCCGTCATGTTACGTCCAAACATCCAATATATTCATCAACCTGCTGGTGTAAAAGAAGTTGATGATGCTTGGGTGGCTGGTCTTAGTGTGAAAGTCAATTTTTAACAATATTGATGGCTGGTTAGACATAGTTTAACTGGCCCAAATGCTTGAACTATTCGGGTTCAGTATATGTGGAGTAGGATCTATGTCTGAATCAGATTCTAAGTTTCATATCTTATTCAAAATATGGTGTTTTATATTAGGTCTAGTTTTATTGGCTACTGGTGTTTTTTATATCGTAGGTGGCGGAAAGCTAGTATCTCTTGGTGGTTCTTGGTATTTCCTTATCTCAGGACTGTTTATAACCATTTCGGCAATTAGTATTTTCCGTAAAAAAGCACTGGGTGTCTGGATTTTTGCGGCTGTTTTTGTTGGTACCGTAATTTGGTCATTTGTTGATGCTGGATGGGAATTTTGGCCGCTATTTTCGCGCTTAATGTTTCCTGCCGGTCTTTTTGCTGCGTTGTTATTTACCTTACCTTCAATTCGACGTTACCAATTTCAAACGAGCTTGGCATCTTCATCCTATGCTATAGGTGGACTAGTTGTTGTAGGTATGTTGATTGCGCTCTATCAAATGTTCCAACCGCATCCAACAGTAGCAAGTTCAGGTGAAAAACTACCTCTAGTACCAGTTGATCCTGCAAAAAAACAGGTAAATTGGGAAAATTATGGTAATGATGCAGGTGGTAGCCGCTTTGTTGCTCTCGATCAAATTAACCGAGATAACGTTCATAAATTAAAAGAAGCTTGGCGCTTTAGAACGGGCGACTTTACAACGGGGAGCGGTAATGGGGCTGAAGACCAAATGACTCCGCTACAAGTTGGAAATAAAGTGTTTTTATGTACACCACATAACAACATTTTTGCGATAGATGCCGACTCGGGCAAGCAACTCTGGAAAGCTGAGGTGAACTCTACAGCCGATGCTTGGGAACGTTGCCGCGGTGTTGCATACTTTGATTCAACTAAACCGCTTGTACAACCAACTTTAGCTGGTGCAAATGCAGTAACTGCGGTTGCAACCAATACAGCATGTCCACGCCGTGTATATACTAATACACCTGATGGTCGTTTAATTGCAGTGAATGCAGATAACGGTCAGCGCTGTGCTGATTTTGGTGTAAATGGAACGGTTGATTTGCTAGAAGGTCTTGGTGCTGGAACAAAAGCTCCACGTTTTGAAGTGACTTCTGCACCGACTATTGCTGGAACAACCATTGTGGTGGGTAGCCGTATTGCCGACAACGTGGCCGCAGATATGCCGGGTGGTGTTATCCGTGGTTATGACGTGATTACGGGTAAACTTCGCTGGGCATTTGACCCGCGTAATCCAAACCCGAACTATGTTCTTAAACCGGGTGAAACCTATAAACGTAGTTCGGCAAACTCATGGGCTGCAATGTCATATGATCCGCAAATGAATACGGTGTTTTTACCTATGGGTAGTTCATCAGTAGATGTTTGGGGGGGGAATCGTAATCCATTAGATCATAAATATAATTCTTCTGTATTAGCACTTGATGCAACAACCGGTAAAGAGAAGTGGGTATATCAAACTGTTCATAATGATTTATGGGACTTTGATTTACCAATGCAACCGAGTTTGGTTGACTTCCCATTAAAAGATGGTACGACTAAACCAGCTGTTGTCATTGGAACCAAATCAGGTCAATTCTTTGTTCTTGACCGAGTAACGGGTAAACCTTTGACTAAAGTAATTGAACAGCCAGTTAAAGCTGCGAATATTCCGGGTGAGCAATACAGCGCAACTCAACCACGTTCAGTTGAAATGCCTCAAATTGGTAATCAGACTTTAACTGAGTCGGATATGTGGGGTGCTACGCCGTTTGATCAGCTCATGTGCCGTATTAACTTTAAGTCAATGCGTTACGAAGGATTATTTACTGCACCGGGTACTGATGTATCATTAAGCTTCCCAGGCTCTTTGGGCGGCATGAACTGGGGTAGCATCGCTTTTGACCCGACTCATCGTTATATGTTCGTGAACGATATGCGCCTTGGCTTATGGATTCAATTGATGGAGCAAACTCCTGAAGATATTAAGATTCAGGCGAATGGTGGAGAGAAGGTAAATACAGGTATGGGTGCTGTACCAATGAAAGGTACACCATATAAAGTGAATAAAAACCGCTTTATGTCAGCACTAAGTATTCCTTGTCAAAAACCGCCATTTGGTACCATGACTGCGATTGATTTGAAAACTCGTCAGGTTGCATGGCAGGTACCATTAGGTACAGTAGAAGATACTGGGCCTATGGGAATTAAGATGGGCTTAAAAGCACCGATCGGTATGCCAACAATTGGCGGGCCGATGGCAACTCAAGGTGGTTTGGTTTTCTTTGCTGCTACACAAGATTACTACTTACGTGCATTTGATTCATCTACAGGTAAAGAACTGTGGAAATCACGTATGCCAGTAGGTAGCCAAGGAACACCTATAAGCTATGTTTCACCTAAAACAGGTAAACAGTATGTAGTTGTTACCGCAGGTGGAGCACGTCAATCACCTGATCATGGTGATTATGTGATCGCTTATAGTTTAGAACAATAATTAAGTTAGGCAAAAGAGAGTATTTCTCTTTTGTCTTTATATTTAATATATTTTTTGTATAAAATGATAAAAGTAATTTCTATATTTTTAACTAGATAGCTTTACCAAATAGTAAAAAAGTGCTTGATGTTGTTGCTAAACTTAAGATAGCCTTATGGTCATTTCATCCTGAACGCTAGATATAGTCTAATGATTGACCATTTTCTTATAATGTTTTACCTATAAATAAAAACTTAACTTTTATTAAGTTTTGTTTAACTTAAGGTTGTGAATTTTAATTAGAAATAAACATTATTAGGTTTTTAATCTTAAAAATTAGGTTTTTTTTGTAGGAAAAACGAGCATAAATATATATTTATATTATATTTATATAATTTATTAGGTTGAGCTAGAATGATCGACGCAGATTATTACTACCCAGTAATAATTTGTATTTCAGGAATTTAAGCTCTTATTAGCTTAAGGCTCATCGAAAGATGGGCCTTTTTTTATGGGTGAAACAAAATGATTTTTTAATTCTGCTCAATAGCCTAAGCAAAATTAAAAGTTAAATAATGAATAAATCACAAAAAATAGTCTTTAATGACAAGAAGTGTATGATTTGATAAATTAAAGCCACTTGATAATAATAGGTGATGTAATGAGATTTTTGGTTCTTGCAACTTTATCTGGTTTAGCCTTGATGGGTTGTGCTTCTGTTCAGCAAGCACCGAATACACAAGAGACAATACGCTATGCTTCTAGCCCATGCTTTGGTGCATGTCCGATTTATTCTGTAGAAGTAACACCTACGGGTTTAATTCGCTTTGAAGGTAAGCAATATACAAAAGCAATTGGTGTTAAAGAAATACAAGGTAGCGTAAAAGATTATCAAAAACTTGCAAAGGATTTAAAAACTTATCGTCCTCAAACAGGAACTCAATCAAAAACTGCAGGTTGCCAGCAAACAGCGACCGATATGTCTAGCTATTACATTACTTGGATTCAACCAAATGGTACTGAAACAAAATTAAGCCATTACACAGGTTGTATCTCTCCAGCAAATAATAGATTGAATAAAGTTATGGAAAAGTTACCTGAACAGTTAGGCATTAAAGATCTAATTTAATGATAAAAGCCCCAAAATCTTGGGGCTTTTTCTTGTTAAGACGAATTATATACTTAAGAGTTTTATTTTAAGTATTTCTAAAAGAATCAGCGTATAATACATATTATAAAAACATATATTGATGAGAGTAGTTATATGTCAAATATTGTCTATGCTTTCTTAGGTGGTTTGCTACTGGGCATTGCAACAGTTGGGTATTTATATATAAATGGCCGTATAGCCGGAATTAGTGGTTTGCTTGCTCAAGTCATCAATCCTACTAAAGACACCTTTAAGAGTTCGGCATTCTGGTTTATTGCGGGACTCGTGATTACACCTTTCATATATGGTTATTTTTATCAGCCTGAAATTGAAATTAAAGCCAATATATTTGCCCTTATTTTAGCAGGCGTACTTGTGGGCTTTGGAACACGGTTAGGGTCGGGTTGTACAAGCGGTCATGGTATTTGTGGTATGAGCAGGCTATCAAAACGCTCGATGATTGCGACAGCAGTTTTTATGTTTGCTGGCATGTTAACGGTTTATATCATTCGTCATGTGTTGGGGTAATCTTATGAAAAATATTTTTGCTTTTTTATTTGGTAGCTTATTTTCATTGGGTTTAATGATCTCTGGCATGTCTAATCCAGAAAAGGTATTAGGTTTTCTAGATATCTTTGGGCAATGGGATATCAGCTTAATGTTTGTAATGTTGGGGGCTATTGCTGTGGCATTTATCCCTTTTCAAAAGGCTATAAAAAGCCCTAAAACACTCTTTAATGAACAAATTCAATTACCAACGAATACGCAGATTGACCAAAGGTTAATTGTAGGCGCTTTTATTTTTGGTATAGGCTGGGGAATAGCAGGCATATGTCCAGCGCCCGCGTTAACACTTATTGGATTAGGACATTTTGAAGCGCTTTATTTTATTGTCGCAATGTTATTAGGAATGTTTATTTATCGAATTTTAAATAAAGGAAATTAAACCTATGCAACAACCTCTAGTAAAAGATTTTTTTGATGAAAATACCAATACTTTCAGCTATGTTGTTGCGGATTTAGCGACTCGTCAATGCGCTATTATTGATAGCGTGCTTGACTACGATGCCGCATCGGCCACTACAAAAACAACTCATGCTGATCTGATTATTGATTATATCTTGGCTCAAAACTTCAAAGTACAATGGATTTTAGAAACCCATGTACATGCCGACCATATGACTGCGGCTCAATATTTAAAATCTAAATTGGGCGGTACAATTGCAATTAGTCAAAAAATTTCAGTAGTACAAGAAACATTTTCTGCTATCTATAATTTTGATTTTAAGAAATTTAACGAAAATCAGCCTTTTGATTATTTATTTGATGATTATGAACATTTCAAAATAGGAGAGATAGAAGCCTATAACATTCCTACACCAGGGCATACGCCCGCTTGCTTAAGCTATGTGATTGCTGATGCTGTTTTTGTAGGTGATACTTTATTTATGCCCGATTATGGCTCGGCCAGATGCGACTTTCCTAAAGGAAGTGCTGCTGAGCTTTATGATTCGGTACAAAAACTTTATACACTTCCTGACGACATGCGCATGTTCTTATGCCATGACTATAAGCCCGAAGGCCGTGATGAATATATCTGTCAAACAGATATAAAAACTCAAAAGCAAAGCAATATTCATTTAAATCGACGAGTTTCCAAGAACTCATTCATCAAAATGCGTCAAGAAAGAGATGCTACTTTGGCAATGCCAAAATTAATTTTGCCTTCAATTCAAATTAATATGAATGGTGGAAATTTTCCGGAACCTGAAGCGAATGGTATCCGTTATTTAAAAATCCCATTTAATTATTTTTAGAAATAGCCTAAGCATATATTCCGATCATTTCACTTATTAAAATAGCCTAAGCAAAAAATTAATCTTATGAAAATAGCCTAAGCAAAATTTAGAGAACTTGTCTTAAATCGCGCGCCGTCTCTTGCAATAGCGGCAAAATGTGTTGAACTAAATATTCTTCAGTTGTTTTCATGGTCGGAGAAACAATATTTAGAGCTGCAACCACTTTAAAGTCTTGCCCATAAATCGGTACGGCGAGCGCATGAACGCCTAATTCGTGTTCTTCACGCGAATAGCACCAATCTTGTTCTCGAATTTCTTTTAATAACTCTAAAAATTTATCATTTTCGACATGCGTATATTTAGTTAGACGCTGAAGTGGATATTTTTGGAGCCAGTCTAATTGTTCTTCTTGGCTTAAATGTGCCAGTAAAATTTTTCCAGCTGAGGTTGCATGAGCAGGCAAGCGATTACCCAAGTGCAAACCATATGGATTTACACGGTCAGTTTGTTGATGGGCTGCACTACGGGCAATGGTAATGGCTTCATAACCATCAAGTACCATCACTGAATAAATAAGAGAGGTTTGGTTAGTTAACAGATTTAATAAAGGTTGAGATACTTTCGGAAGCTGAGCCGCACCTAAATAAGCTCCTGAAAATTTAAGAACTTTTGGGGTTAAATAATAATAGTGGCCATCTGACTCAAGATATCCTAAATATTCTAATGTTAATAAATGACGTCTTGCTGCCGCTCGGGTGAGTCCAGTTTTTTCGGCTGCCATAGAAATGTTTAAACGATGTTGATTACTACTAAAGCTATCTAAAATCGCCATGCCTTTACCAATGCCAGCAATGTAATCTTCATGACGAATCGTTTTTTTGTTGTCCTGATTCTGGATTATCCGTTCATCTTTACTCATTACTGATCCTTGTACGATAGAAGCTTAGTAGATCAATTTGCTTTACTGAAAAAGTTTAATGATTTCATGTCGCAAAAATTGATGCCTTAAATTATCCCTTAAATCTTCGTGCCAAAACATACCCATTTTAATATTGGTTATCTCAAAAGGCAGAGAATGTAAGCGAATTGCAGCACTATAAGACAAATGCTGCAAAATCATTCGAGGCATAGTAAGTATTGCGTCGGCTTGAGCTCCCAAAACTTGTAACGCTGTTGAGTAGTTTTGACAGCGCATAAATACATTTCTTGAAATTTTTTGGTGTTGATTTAAATAAATATCTTCAAGTAAAGCGCCCGTACGGCGTGAGGAAACACCAATATGCCGACCACTGATGTAAGTAGATAAATCGACTTCTTTAAGTTGACTGCAAATGACGAACTCGTCTGTTACCAAATGATCAAAGGTAATTTTGGGTGATAAATATTGTTCTAGGTCAATCACGAAATCGAGCTGCTGTGTCGCTAAGTCAGTCATAATATGTTTTCGATCTAGCTTCATACTCACAAACTGCAAATCTAAATTAAGATTTTGAAAATGTTGAGCCAGTCTTGGAAGAATAATTGGCTCAATTTCATCATGCACGGCGATTTTTAAGTTTTTTAAGCTTGTTGGATCGAACACATGCTTCTGCTGGCTAATATTTTGAATGGTTAAAAGTGCTTGCTTAACAGTTGGGTAAATCTGCTCGGCAAAAGGAGTGGCAGACATTTTATTGCCTACTCGTATAAATACATCATCTTCAAGTTGCTGACGTAACCGCTGCAAAGCATGACTTGCCGCTGACTGCGTAATATTAAGGCTACTTGCCGCATTTGAAATACTTTTTTGCTCATAAATCGCGATAAAAAGCGGATATAAATTGATATCAATCCGGTGGAAAAAACTTAGGTCTAGGCCATGTAGGTTATGAATATTATTCATGAGATGTTATTTAATAAAATCATTTCATTCATATTAAGTTTCAAGTTATGTTGATGTAAAGACCAGATAATGATGTGAAGGAAAAAAGAATGTTTGAACTTTCAAAGAAGGCTCAAGATTTTGCTGAGCGAACAAAAAAATTTATTTTAGAAGAAATAGAACCTAGCGAAGCAAAATTTTGGGAAGAGGTTCATGAGTTAAATCCAGATGGAAACTGGAAAAAATGGCAGTGGCCTGAACTGTTAGAAACTCTGAAAACTAAAGCTAAACAAGCCGGTCTTTGGAATATGTTTTTACCCGATGAAAAGTTGGGTGCTGGGTTAACTGTTCAAGAATATGCGCATATTGCTGAATTGACTGGCCGCAGCTTATTGGCACCTACCGTTTTTAACTGTAATGCACCGGATACCGGAAATATGGAGGTGTTATGGCGCTATGGTAATGAACAGCAAAAACAACAATGGTTACAGCCTTTATTGGACGGAAAAATTCGCTCTGTTTTTTGTATGACTGAACCAGATGTGGCTTCAAGCGATGCAACCAATATGCAAGCGACTGCACTCATCGACGGTAATGAAATTGTTTTAAATGGCAAAAAATGGTGGTCGTCTGGTTTAGGTGACCCAAATGCTAAAGTCATTATTTTTATGGCCCATACTCCAGATGAAACCAAAGACCGCCATCATCAACACTCTATGGTTTTAGTACCGATTGATACGGCGGGTGTGGAGATTCAACGGATGTTACCTGTGTTTGGCGACTACGATGCGCCACATGGACACGGTGAGGTTCACTTTAATAATGTTCGAGTACCTATTGAAAACTTTATTGGTGGAGCGGGTCAAGGTTTTGAAATTGCACAAGGGCGTTTAGGGCCAGGGCGTATTCATCATTGCATGCGCTGTATCGGGGCTGCTGAAAAAGCACTAGAACTGATGATTGATAGAGGCATGTCTAGAATGGCGTTTGGCAAAGAAATTTTAAAACTTGGTGGAAACCTCGAACGCGTAGCCGATGCACGGGTAGCCATAGATCAAGCTAGACTTTTAACCTTGTATGCTGCTTATAAAATGGATACTTTAGGAAATATGGCTGCTTTAACAGAAATATCTGCAATTAAAGTAGTCGCTCCAAGCGTTTTAGAAAAAGTAGTCGATATGGCGATTCAGCTACATGGTGGTGCAGGTGTTTCAAGAGATACGCCATTAACGGGTTTCTTTGCCCAAGCACGCAGTTTACGTTTAGCTGATGGTCCGGATGAAGTGCATAAAGGCATGATTGCCAAATTAGAGTTAGCCAAACGTGGTTATGGTCGTCATAAGAAAGTATAAGTTTAAAGGAAATAAATATGTCGGTAATTGATGTAGGCAGTGAAGTACGTGAAGGTGAAGAACTTGATATTGGGGCAGTTGAAAATTGGTTAAAGAACCAAGATGTTGAGCTGGTTGGTCCAGCAGTTGTTACTCAATATACGGGCGGTGCGTCGAATTGGACTTATCGTTTAAAATATGAAAATACCGATTTAATTTTACGACGTCCTCCTAAAGGAACAAAAGCGAAGTCGGCCCACGATATGGCCCGTGAATATATGGTGCAGAAAAACCTTGCACCGTATTATCCGGTGCTTCCTAAAATGGTGGCACTTTGTCAGGATGAGTCGGTCATTGGCTGTGATTTTTATGTCATGGAACGCATTGAAGGTATTATTCCTCGTGCAAAATTACCGCCTGAGCTTGGTTTTAATGAAGAAGATGTTCATCAACTTTGTGTAAACGTTATTGATAAGCTCATTGAGCTGCATCAAGTTCCATATGAGAACACCCCTTTAGCTGAACTAGGCAAAGGTACAGGATATTGCCGTAGACAAGTTGAAGGTTGGGATAAACGCTATGAAAAAGTCCGTACTATTAACGTTCCTTCATTTAAATATGTTCGAAAATGGCTAAACGATAATATCCCTCAAGACTCTACGACTTGTATTATTCACAATGATTGGCGTTTTGATAATGTGATTTTAGATCCAGAGCACCCAACAGAAGTGATTGGTGTGTTGGATTGGGAAATGGCGACTTTGGGTGATCCATTAATGGATTTGGGTAGCGCTTTGGCCTATTGGGTGGAACCTACGGATAATATGATTTTTAGATCGACGCGCCGTCAGCCTACTCATCTAAAGGGAATGTTCTCTCGTAAAGAAGTCGTTGAATATTATTTGCAAAAAACAGGTCTGGAGCCTCAGAACTGGGCTTTTTATGAAGTCTTCGGTGTATTCCGTTTAGCAGTGATTGCCCAGCAAATCTATTATCGCTATTACCATAAACAAACTCGAAATCCTGCTTTTAAAGATTTCTGGATTGTCATTCATGCGCTACATATTCGAGCTTTAAAACTTATCGCGCAACAAAAACTCCAAGAATCTGAATTTGCTCAGCAATCTCTACAGAAAATACAGGGTATTTTAAGAAAATGACCACAATTTATCTGGTAAGACATGGGCAGGCATCATTTGGTAAAAGTAACTATGATGAACTGTCTGAAAATGGTGAGGCTCAAGCGACGTTATTAGGACAATATTTTAAGCAAATATTGAAAGAACAACCTTATGTGGTTGCAGGAACCATGCAGCGTCATGAACAAACCGCACAACTTGCACTTAATGAATGCTTCCCAGATACAGTAATTCATCATAATAATTTATGGAATGAGTTTAACCACCAACAGGTTTTTGCACGTTATGAGCCACGTTTTGAACAGCCTGAGTTGTTAAAAGCTGACGTAGCACAAGAACAGAATCCTCGCGCTTATCTCGCCAAAATATTTGAAGGCGCAATTGGACGATGGACAGATGGAGATTTTCATCATGAATATGATGAGTCTTGGCCACACTTTAAAGAAAGAGTCGAAACAGCATTGCAGCAACTTTGTGATGAGTTAGCAAAAACCAAACCTCGCTATGCAATTGTTTTTACATCTGGTGGTGTGATTTCTGTTGCAATCGGCAAATTGCTTGAACTTAGCCCCAATCGAACTTTTGCGTTGAATTGGGCAATTGCTAATACAAGTCTCACGACTTTGCGGTTGGTTGGAAATGAAGCTCAGGTTTTAAGTTTAAATGAACATCATTTTATAAAAGCTGAGCGTCCAGATTTACTGACATGGATTTAAAAATAAGGATAAAAGCATGGCAAAGACAATTTTAATTACAGGTGCAAGTTCTGGTTTAGGCGCAGGTATGGCGCATGAATTTGCAGCCAAAGGTTATAACTTAGCGATTTGTGCACGCCGTTTAGACCGATTAGAGACTTTAAAAACCGAACTAGAAAATCAGTACGGTATTAAGGTAATTGCGAAAAGTCTGGACGTTACCAATTACGATCAGGTTTTTGAAGTTTTTCGTGCCTTTAAACAAGAATTTGGCTATTTAGACCGAATTATCGTAAATGCGGGAGTTGGAAATGGTCGCCGTATTGGTAAAGGTAATTTTGAGATTAATAGAGCCACGGCCGAAACAAACTTTATCTCTGCTTTAGCACAGTGTGAGGCAGCGATTGAAATTTTTAGAGCGCAAAATGCAGGTCATTTGGTGGTGATGTCATCCATGAGTGCGATGCGCGGATTACCAAAACATTTATCGACCTATGCGGCAAGTAAAGCTGCGGTTGCTCACTTGGCTGAAGGTATTCGTGCTGAATTACTGGATACGCCAATTAAAGTTTCTACAATTTTCCCGGGTTACATTCGCACAGAAATGAATGAAGGTGCTAAACATTTACCTTTTGAAGTAGATGCCAAAACAGGATGTAAAGCTTTGGTCAAAGCGATCGAAAAGCAACCTGTAAAAGCTTATGTGCCACAGTGGCCGTGGTTACCCATGAGTATTGCCATGAAGGTTTTGCCTTTAAAGTTGGTCAATAAATTAGGATAAAAAATACCCCCTAAAATTAGGGGGTAATATTTATTTAGAACTTTTTGGTGTAATTAACAAATAAACGATCTTCACCAAAGTCATTGCCGTGTTTTACATTGTAATCAATACGAATATATTGTAGAGCCACGCCTTTTAAGAATGGCTGCTGAAATGCATAGTTTAGAATAACGTTTGACTCGGTTTCATGGTTCTTTTCACCATTTGCTGCTTTAAAGTCATTGCCGTAAACATATTTCACCATCGCATTTAAACCCGGTACATAGTCTTTAAAATCGTAGCCATACATGACATGGTAAGACTTTTCATCTTCTTTAAAGAAGCCGGTGGCATTCCAGTTAATGAAATAGGTTTCTGGTAAGAAACCATCCGGTAGTGGGTAAGCCGACTCTCCAATAATTTGTTGGTAACCCAAACCAAAGGTATGGTTTTTTACTTTGACGGTTTCAAGTAACCCAATGTTCTGGGCATCAATATTAAAAGTATTACCGTCATCTTTCGCATTGAAGTATTTAAATTTGGAAGTTAGAGCAAAAGTTGGTTGTTTCCACGTATGTTCCAGCCCCACATAGTGTTTGTTGTAGAGGTCTTCCAAATTACCAAAGTAATATTCGCCCTTTAAAGACGGCGTAAATTGATAGCGCAGGTCAATGTAGTTAAGGCCATCAGATTCTTTAGTAATTCCATTTGATGTGAAAGAAAACTTTTTAAAGTCTTCTTCATTTCGGGGAGACACTTTTTCAACCCGACCAATTTCTGCATAAAGTTGATCTGAAAGTTGCGACTTAAGGTTAGTTCCCCAATATGAAGTAAGTAATTGTCGGCTCGCATCTACGGCAGTGACAGGTAAATCGAGCCAGAGTTCACCGACACTTAAAAGAGTTTTGTCATAACCTAGCTTTAAAGTCGCGCCGTATTTTAAATAGTCTGATGCCTGAGATTGTGTCTCTTTATTAAAAGGCAAAACAGTATCTGCCACGTGTTTGTCTGAACTTAAGCGCACGGCGTATTGAACGGAAGCATCAGCCCCAATGGTGATAGGCTTGTCTGCTATGACTAACGGAGTGTCATGCATTTTCGATTTATAAAATAAAGATGCTGCCTGAGACCAACTACCCGTATCTTTGAGTGCATCATTATCAAAATCACGGTTGATATAGGCATTTTTTAAAGTGAATTTCCATTCATCTTCAGTTTGCTGATTTGGATTTGCAGCCCATGAATTGCTGCACATCAGTAATAAAGTGGCAACAGCTAAAGTGTGTGGTTGAAAGCGGTGAAATAATTCCATAATCCATTTCCCAAGTGTAAGCCAGTCCTCGGCACTACGTAATTTTGAATATTTCGGTACTCTCTAAGCGTTTAGTTAGAGAGTACCTTTTGCTAAAGGTGAGGCCTATTAATTTAATTTTTCAAGCTTCATGCTTTCACTAAAGAATTTGCAGCCTTTAAAAAGCAGAATTAGAGCCAGTACACACGACAGACCACCTACAATAGATAAAGAAGAACCCACCATTAATGGGCTACCAAAAACTTTATCTGTAATAATGGCTACCAGTGTTGTACCAATACCGAGTCCAATTAAGTTACTCACCAAAAGGAAGAGGGCAGAAAGGCGTGCTCTAAACTGGTTTGGGGCTAACATTTGCAAAGCAGTTGCTGAAATCACTAGAGGGAAAGATGCAAAGAACATTGCAGGAATCAGTAAGCTAACTGAAAGCCAAAGCTGATCTGTTTGGGTAAAAAATGCAATTGGAATAATCAGACCAACAATACCAATTACACCCGTGAACATCGGCGCATCTTGACGGCCTTTTTTGATAAACCAGTCATTTAGCCAGCCTGCACAAAATACGCCTAATGTATTTGCGACTAAAAGAATGGTACCGAGCATATAGCCTGTTTCAGTCGGCGCGAGTTGAAACTTACGAATATAAAATGCAGGTGTCCAGCTAGTTAGGCTATAGAGTGCCATTGCATAAAAGGTAAAACCTAAATAATGACAAGCAAATGTTTTCGAATGTTTTTTAATAAACTGAAGACATTGTGTGAATTTAACTTGGTCAACTTGTCCATTTTGGTTGAGCTGTTGGCCTTTACGTGCAGGATCTTTAACGGTCAAAATAAACAGCAAACCAATAATGATGCCGGGTAAACCCACCACTAAAAAGGCAATTTGCCATGCTTTAAGGGCACCTAATAATGGAACTTCAATGAGTGTCACGCCTTTAAGCAGATTAATGACATAACCGCCAACTAAGAAGGCAATACCTCCACCTAAAAAAGCACCAATTGAATAGATCCCGACAGCACGCCCCAGTTTGTCCTTACTAAACATGTCGCTAAACATTGAATAAGCCGCTGGAGATAAAGCCGCTTCACCGACACCTACCGCCATACGGCTTAAGAACAGTTGAATAAAGTTTTTACTTAAACCGCAAGTTGCTGTTGCTAGACTCCAAACAATAATCCCGATTGAAATTAATTTTGGTCGTGAAAAACGATCGGCAATATAGGCTAAGGGTAAACCCATAACCGCATAAAACAGTGAGAAGGCGAGGCCATGTAATAAGCTAAATTGTGTATCTGAAAGTTGGAGATCTGCTTTGATGGGTTCAATCATCAGCGCCAGAATTTGGCGGTCAATAAATGAAAATATATATGCCAACATACAAAGTATGACCACATACCATGCATATGCATTGCTTTTCTTCTGTGTCCTTTCAACAGCGATATTACTTTGGTTCATACACTTAATCCTTATGTATAAAACGCTTAAAGAAATTGATATCTAACTTTTATTATTCCTCTAAAATTTTCGATATTTCCCCCTTTTAGATAAGAATAATAAATAGGCTAGAAATGAGTAATTTGGTCTCGTACAGACCGGAAGAGTGCGTCTAAACCCAATTAGGAGTTAATGGGATTTTTAAGATCATGGAATTATTATTTTCTTTTTATATGTAAAATTCCATTACTTATTGAGTATATTAGAATACCTAAAAAGTATGTTAAGTAATTATATATAGATAAGTTTGCGATATAAAATTGATTTTATTTATTTTTATTGTTTTAACGAAAGAGCAGCTAAAGAAAAGGAAATTTTTAACTGCTCTAAGAGAGCTAATTTATCATGATGAGAAATATTTAGCTGGATGGCATCAGGTCAAATAATTTCTTTAACTGGTTATTTAAATTATGTAGCTCGTCTTCTGAAAAAGCATTCAGGATGCCTGCCAAGGTGACCACACTAATTTGATTAATCTGTTCAACCAGCTCGACACCTTTGGCCGTTAATTTCACCATCGAGATCCGTTCATCAGAAGTAGAAGAGTAGACTTCGACAATTCCATCTTCTACCAAACGATATACAGCTTTTGTGGCCGTCGTTAACTTTAAAGTAGAAAGATTGGCGATGTCGGTGATACTGGCTTCCCCAAGGGCATTAGTGCTTAAAATAATTTTACGGCGTGTATTATCAATACCTAGTTTTTTTATTGATTTTTCAATCAGTTGTGAATACTTTCCATTCACTTGGGAAACCCAAAAAAAAGGGAAATTTTGAATACTCGACGGTTCTTTATTAGGAAGAAATTGTTCTAAATGATCAAGCATAGCTAAGCAATAACTTAGTGAAAAAAGGGTAATCCTATTATAAACAAAATTTTGCATATTTCCTTGAGAACAAATTATAAAAAATACTTGACAATTCCATTAAATTTTCCGATATTTTAATTAATGAATAAAAATACATGGAAAAGTGAATGAATATTGTTAGCCAAAGCGTGCACAAAGGAAGTGGCAAGCTCAAGGTCATGGTCAAGGACACAATTGATATTCAAGGCCTAAAAACCATTGCTGGCAGTCGAGCATTATTAAATGTTGAACCTGCTCAAGATGATGCTGAAGTAGTTAAAAACATTCTAAAAGCAGATTGTGAAATTATTGCGAAAACAAATTTGCACGAATTGGCTTTTGGTATTACAGGCATTAATCACGCTTTTGGTACACCCATCAATCCTAAATATCCTGAACTTATCCCAGGTGGATCTTCGAGTGGCTCAGCCGCAGCCGTCGCTGCAAAACAAGCTGATTTTACTTTAGGCACCGACACGGGCGGCTCTATTCGTATGCCTGCTGCGTGCTGCGGAGTTTTTGGTTTAAAACCGACTTTTGGTCGCGTGAGCAGAAAAGGTGTATATCCGCCGTCAAGTTCTTTAGATTGCGTTGGCCCTTTTGCAAATTCAGTCGAGATGATTGAAAAGGCCATGCAAATTATTGATCCAACTTTTAAACCTACTGAATTTACTAGTGCACCAAAAATTGCTGTTCTCGATGTAAAAGCAGATGACGTTATTTGGAACTGTATTCATCACGCACTTCAAAAAGCTAATTTACAGACTGTTTTAGGAAAAGTTGAACATTTTGAAGCGGCTTTTGATGCAGGCATGCAAATTATAAATTATGAAAATTGGCAAGCTTTTGGTGATTTAACTCAAACCGGCTTAATTGGTTCTGATGTAAATGGTCGTTTATTAAAAGCGGCACACACCACTTTAGAGCAAGTAAAACAAGCAGAAGCTGTAAAAGTACAGCTGACCCAAGAACTCGATGCTTTATTAGAAAAATATGATGGATTGGTTCTACCGACACTTCCGCAAATTCCACCGAAAGTTTCTGAAGCTGAAAACACGGTCGCTTTTTTGAATCTTACAGCTTTAGTTCGACCATTTAATTTATCAGGACATCCAGCTATTTCAGTGCCACTTGAAACCAGTGAAGGTCTACCAGTGGGCTTACAGATCGTATCAAAGCATCAAAAAGATGAGCAATTATGTGCAATAGCTAAATTTTTTGTTGATGCAATGCAATAAATTACAAGGAGTTAGATGATGAATAAGTTGTCTAAAATGGAGTTTGCTTCTCAAGACAAAGCAGTTGACTTAGATGCTTTGTGTCAAGAAATTCGTGAGCGTGCCTGTACAGGTGAATTTGATAATCAGGCGTATGTGAGCCAAGACATTAT
This sequence comes from Acinetobacter sp. 12966, assembly GCF_031196995.1. Lineage (NCBI taxonomy): Bacteria > Pseudomonadati > Pseudomonadota > Gammaproteobacteria > Moraxellales > Moraxellaceae > Acinetobacter > Acinetobacter sp. 12966. The sequence continues at coordinate 16,682 of NZ_JAVIMC010000069.1, read as the reverse complement.
CGAAAAACTTAAACAAATTGGTGTTTATCGTGCCTTGGTGCCTAAACGTTTTGGCGGGGAAGAATGGTCACCACGTCAGTTTTGTGAGTTGATCGAAACTTTATCTAAAGCTGATGGTTCAGTGGGTTGGGTGGCAAGTTTCGGTATGAGTCCTGCGTATTTAGGAAGTTTGCCTGAAGAAACACTTAAAGAGTTGTACCAAAACGGACCAGATGTCGTATTTGCTGGAGGTATTTTTCCACCACAACCTGCTGAAATTACCGATGAAGGTGTAGTGGTTCGTGGACGTTGGAAATTCTCAAGCGGTTGTATGGGAGCGGACATTGTTGGTGTGGGGATTTCACCGCTTAAAAACAATGAAATGCAAGGTTTACCGCGCATGGCAGTGATGCCTGCAAAAAAAGCCAAAATAGAAATGACATGGGACACCGTTGGCCTAAAAGGTACGGGAAGTCATGATTTGGTGGTCGAAGATGTATTGGTCGAAAAGAAATGGACCTTTGTACGTGGTGAACCTTCGAAACTAAGTGAGCCATTTTTTAAATATCCGTCACTGTCTTTAGCGACGCAAGTATTAACCGTGGTGGGTATTGGTGTTGCAGCTGCTGCATTAGAAGAATTTGAAAAATTAGCACCGGGTAAAGCATCTATTACAGGCGGTTCAGAAATTGCCAACCGTCCAGTGACTCAATATGAGTTTGCTCAGGCAGATGCGGAGTTTCAGGCTGCAAAATCTTGGTTTTATCAAACCATGGATATTGTCTGGAATGAAATTGTTGCTGGTCGTGAAGCAACTGCTGAACAAATTAGCGATATGCGTTTGGCATGTACACATGCAGCGCGAGTTTGCGCCAAAGTCACCCGAAAAATGCAAATGCTCGCAGGCATGACAGCAATTTATACCAACAATCCATTTAGCCGTTTTGTGAATGACACCAACGTGGTGACTCAGCATGCATTTATGGGCGATGCGACTTTACAAAATGCAGGCTCAATCAGTTTCGGGTTAAAACCAACCCCAGGTTATTTATAAGTTTAATTTTTAAAAGGATATTGAAATGGAAGCTAAAAAATCATTACGCGTCTTGTTCTGCATGGGTATTAACCAAAACTTTTTTGACGCAGAGCCAGCTGAAGCCAAAGCGGTTTGGGCAGCGTTTGGTGAAATGTGGAATGGCATTCATGACTTACCGGGCGTACATGTTTTTGGAAATCTTGATGATGACCAAAGCATGGTTGGCCCAAGTGCAGGTTGGCCTTGGACAACTTACTTGCTTGCAGATGTTCCAGATATTGAAACCGTACACGCGGCGTGTAACTTGTTTAGAACGACCGTGGTGGGTGAAGGGCCATACAAACTTTGGAAATATTGCAAAGTTGAAGCTCGTGTTGGGCGTGAATTGATTATCCAACGTTAAGGCGACCGCAATGACTGACAAAGTGAATATTGCAGAAATCATAGAGCGGCTAGAACAGTTAGAAGCGCACAACGCTATTCGTAACTGCCTGAACCGTTATATGGAAATCTGCGACGAGCTCAATGCAAATACAGATCTTGATCAACTCATGAATCTTTTTGATCAAGACTGTATTTGGGAAGGTATTGGCGAGAAATATGCCAAATCCTTTGGCCGTTATGATTCTTGGCAGTCGATTTACGACATGTTTAAAAGCTATACCCAAAAAGAATCTCACTTTGTTATGAATGCCCACTTTGTGAATTCAGAACAAATTTATGTAAATCAAAATGATGCAAATGCTTCTTGGCTGATGTTGCAAACTTCAACATTTAAAGATGGCCGTAGTCATCTGAATACAGCAAAGCTCAACGTGAAGTTTCAAAAGCAAGCAGATGGAATATGGAAAATTAAACATTTCCAAACACAGAATATTTTCAGTCGTCCCGTATCGCATTGGCACAGCGAAGCCGAATTGCCGGTACCTTCCCATGAATGACCCAGGACATATTTAAAAGGACTATTGATATGAACAGTATTATCCCAACGCATAACATTGGCACTGATTACGATGCTTTGGTTCAAAGTGACCGTGCTCATACTTCTCTTTATAAAGATGAACGCATTTTTGATGAAGAGATGGAAAAAATCTTTTATAGCACTTGGGTGTGGGTTGCACATGCGAGTGAAATTCCGGAAGGCGGAAGCTATAAAACTATTAATATCGGTAAACAGCCTGTTGTTGTGGTGCGTGACCGTAAAAAGAAAGTCCATGTACTTTTAAATCGTTGTCGTCATCGTGCAGCAACCGTATGCGAACATAAAAAAGGAAAAACTAATAGTTTTGTATGTCCGTACCACGGTTGGAGTTATGCACTTGACGGTAGTTTACGTGGTGTGCCATCTCCGGAAAGCTACGGCGATTGTTTAGATAAGTCAGAATTACCGCTGGTGAGCCTACGGGTAGAAGAATATAACGGCATGATCTTCGCTTCATTTAAAGAAGACATTCAACCGCTTGATGAGTTCCTTGGGCCAGCAAAAAAATGGATTGATCTGTTTATGAAACAAGGCGCGGGTTATCCAATTAAAGTGTTGGGTGAACACCGTTTCCGTTTCCCGGGTAACTGGAAAATCCAGCTTGAAAATACTACAGATGCATATCATTTCCCGTTAGTACACAAGTCATTCTTAAGTTCTGTAGATGAAAAAACCGAAGAGCTCTTTAACTTCGAAAACCAACCGGGCTTTGTTGAAGACTTAGGAAACGGTCACAGTGTCATGGTGATGATTCCTGAACTGGTCGATTTAGAAGAAGAGCTCATGGAACGTCCAATTCAAGAGCGTTTCGAAGACTTGGCTCAAGCTTTGCGCGACGAAGGCCATGAGGAATTAGAAGTACGCCGTATTGTGCGTGCAGTTGGTGGTTCTGGCTTTAACTTAAATTTATTCCCGAATATTGCATGTTCAATGGCGTTCTTCCGAGTGTTACAGCCAATTTCAGTTGCTGAAACAGAAATTCATCACTCGGTGATTACGATGGATGGTGGTCCGCAAATTGCCAACCAATATCGCTTACGTTTGCATGAACATTTCCAAGGTCCATTTGGTTTTGGTACGCCAGATGACTCTGAAGCTTGGGAACGCGTACAACACGGTGCCAATGCTGGTAATGATTTATGGATCATGCTCAACCGAGGTTTGCCGGGCGAAGTCAAAACTGAAGATGGCTTAAAAAGTGATGTCAGTGCTGAAACAGGTATGCGTGCAGCATATCAGCAGTGGAAAAAGATGATGACGGCTTAAGGAGAGAGCAATGAATATGAATCTGCAATTATTAAATGAAGTCACTGCTTTCATCTGGGCTGAAGCAGATATGTTAGATCACAGTGAATACCGTGAATGGCTCAATTTATGGAATGAAAAAGGCGTTTATATCATCCCAATTGACCCAAACTTAACGGACTACGAAAACAACTTAAATTATGCCTATGACGATAATCATATGCGTACTTTGCGTGTACAGCGTCTTGAAAATGGTGAAGCGATTTCTACAGCGCCTAAAGCAAATACTGTGCGTAGCATTTCTCGTGTACGAGTGATTCAAGATCAGGATGATGAAATCGTTTTACGCTGTGCTCAAAACTTACGTGAATTCCGTAAAGAAAACCTCAAGCATTACACAGCTGATATTACCTACCATCTAACTCGTGATGCAGCTACAGGTTTTAAGATTAACCGTAAAATCATTAACTTGGTTAACTCAACCGATACCTTAGCTGGTATTAGCTACATTCTTTAGGAGCGGTAACATGAAACAGGTTGTTTTAGTGACAGGTGCTGCTTCTGGACTCGGTAATGTGATTGCTGAATATTTTGCGAGCCAAGGCCATCAAGTGATTTTGTCGGCAAGTACGCTTGAAAAAGCCGAAAATGCCAAGGCTCAAAGTCAGTATGCCCAAAATATGTTTCCCTTGAAATTAGATATTTCGGTTGAGGCAGATTTTTATGCAGCAGTGCAATTGATAGAAGAGAAATTTTCTAAACTTGATGTGTTAATTAATAATGCTACCGTCACCAAAGCAACGCCAGTATTACAAATTACCGCAGCCGATTTTGATTGGGTGACCCAAGTCAACCAACGCGGTACCTTCCAAGCTTGCCAAATTATTGGTCAATATATGGCTAAAAAGGGTTATGGACGCATCATAAATATGGCGTCGTTAGCAGGACAAAATGGCGGTACTGCAACAGGTGCACACTATGCGGCAACCAAAGGTGCGATTGTGACTTTAACCAAAATTTTTGCTAAAGAATTTGCTGCAAAAGGAGTGACGGTCAATGCGGTTGCACCGGGCCCAATGGAATCTCCAATTGTTCATAGCGTGGTGCCAGATGAAAAAATGGAACAGTTCATCCAGAATATTCCGGTTAAAGCCTTAGGAAGTATGCATTTTATTGCTGAAACTTGTGGGTTGCTTGCGAGTCCAAATGCGAGTTTTGTGACTGGTGCAACATGGGATATTAACGGTGGTTTATTCATGCGTTAAGCCAATAGGCTACGCATGAAAAGGGAGTTAAATCATGACTACACTTTATGATGTTGTCGTTAAAAATCGCCATGTTGAAGGCGGAAATATTGCAGTCATGGAATTTGAGTCTGCAACTTCTGCAACATTGCCAAAAGTTGAAGCTGGTGCACATATTGACGTGCACTTACCGAATGGTATGGTGCGTCAATATTCACTTTGCCAAAATCCAAATGATGAAGGTAAGTTCCGCCTTGGAATTTTACGTGACCCTGAATCACGTGGTGGCTCAGTTTCGGCTTTTGATGAAATTAAAGATGGCATGCAAATTCAGGTGAGTGAGCCAAAAAATTTATTTCCACTTTTAAAAGCCAAACACAGCGTATTGATTGGCGGTGGAATTGGAATTACGCCGTTAATCACAATGGCATATCAACTTGCACATGAAGGCGAATCATTTGAGCTTCACTACTGCGGGGCTAGCCCAGAAAACTGTGCTTTTGTTGATGAAATTAAAAATGGTGAGTTAGCAAAACACACAACTTTTCATTTTAAATCGGAAGGTGCAAGCCACCGAGCATTTTTTGAATCTGCCATTAAAGATATTGATCTTGAGAGCCATATTTACACCTGTGGTCCAGTCGGTTTTATGGATTGGGTGATTAACCTTGCTACGACTCACAATTTTCCTGAGCAGCAAATCCACAAAGAATATTTCCAAGTCGAAACTGACACCTCGGGAGATTCATTTGAAGTGGTGGCTGAACGTAGCGGAAAAATCATTATGGTTGAAGCTGGTGAAACCATTTTGCAGGCTTTGGCTAAAGAAGGCATCGAGATCGAAATGTCATGCGAGCAAGGCGTATGTGGAACCTGCATGTGTGATGTGATTGAAGGCGAACCCGATCATCGAGATGTTTATTTTACTGATGAAGAAAAGGCCAGCAATGAGCAAATATTGGTGTGCTGTTCACGCTCTAAAACACCGAGATTAGTTTTAGATATCTAATGCTCTCGCGATTTATATGGATGTAAGAGAAGGTTTAGGAGAAAGATGATGAATGTATTACAACAAATAGATGAGTTTACGGTCGATCCATTACAGTTCCGACGAGCATTAGGAAATTTTGCAACAGGCGTTACCATTGTTACCGCACAAAATGCACAAGGTGAGAAAGTCGGTGTAACCGCAAATAGTTTTAACTCGGTGTCTCTCGACCCACCACTTATTTTGTGGAGTATTGATAAAAAGTCTTCAAGTTTTTCGGTATTTGAAGAAGCGACACATTTTGCCGTCAATATTTTATCGGGCACGCAAATTGAACTGTCTAATAAGTTTTCGAGACGCAATATTGATAAATTTGCAGACACAAACTTTCAACTTGGTGCTGGACGCGCACCAATTTTAGAAAATTGTTCTGCGGTGTTTGAGTGTGAACGTTATCAAGTGATTGAAGGTGGTGACCACTGGATTATTGTTGGCAAGGTAGTCCGTTTTCATGACCAAGGTCGAAGCCCGTTGGTCTACCATCAAGGCGCATATTCTTGTGTCATGCCGCATCCAAGCCTTCAAGTGAAACAAACTGAAGAGAATGGCGTAGACCAAACACATTATGGGCACTTATATAATAATGTTTGCTATTTGATGAGTCGTGCTTTTAAAGCTTATCAGACTGACTATATTCCTAAACAAATGGCTTCTGGATTCCGTACCAGTGAATCACGGCTGTTGCTGGTTTTGGCAAGTGGTACTGCTTCAAGTAAAGAAGATTTACCACGAGATATTGCTATGCCAATGCAAGAGGTTGAGAGATCGGCCGAAATTTTAAAATTTGAAGGATTGCTGGTCGATCACGATAATTTATACGCACTGACCGAGAAAGGTAAACAAACGGCACAGTATTTATTTGATATTGCCGATAGCCACCAAAATGAAGTGTTTAAAAAATATTCTGAGGAACAAAAGGATATTTTTATTACCATGCTGCGAGACTTTGCAGGAGTAGCATAAGCCTCATTAAGCTGATAAATTGAATTGATTTATCAGCTTCTTTACATCTAACTGACTATCATCAAAAGAATTCCAAGGATAAGGAATTTTTGGCACATAAATTGTTTATCAATAAAACAAGATTGTAAATAAGCCAAGACAGTGCACCACCACAAACGCAAAATCTTGAGCGGTGGCACATGTATAGAGAGGTAAGGGATGAACCAATATGTAAGTGATGCTTTACTCACATGGACGCACCATATTAAAAGTGTGTGCGGCAATTTTGAAACCGATTTTGACGGAACCCGTAATTTATTCATTGGTGAAGTTCAGTGCTTTTTATTGGGCGATACTGAAATTGCTTTTATTAAAAACAATGCCAATAAAATTGTCCGAAAAGCCGATGAAATTGATCGAGTGAATAACCGTTTTTGTTTTTTGATTTTGCAGTATTCGGGAAAAATGCTGCTCGAGTATAAAAATGAAACGCTAAGCCTGAATGAAGGCGATATTGTGTTGGTCGATCCGGTCGAAACCATTTCGATGTATCCGCAAGGTTTGGTAAGTCAGATTTCTGTCCATCTGTCGCGTGAAAAATTACTGAAAGAAAATATTAGTACCGAATATTTTGGAAAACTGATTACGCAAAATATGAGTGGTTTTTTACTCAAGAATATTTTGAAAAATATGTCTGCTGAAAACATCAAACTTTGGTACGCAACCGAAGACGGTAATGCTTTTGAAGATGCGTTAATTGCCCTAATTAAACCTACAATCAATTATAAAAATATTAATAGTTCCAATAACCTGATGGAAAAAGCCGAGCGTTTTATTATTGAGAACTTAGCAAAACCAGATTTAACTCCTAAATTAATTGCAGAACATATTGGGGTATCTCTACGCCATCTCTATCGTCTATTTCTTCAAGAAAATTTATCTATTAACAAATATATACAGCTCAAACGCCTAGAAAAAGTCAAAGCAGATTTACTTGATAAAAAGAACAAACAGAGTTCGATTACCCAGATTGCCTTGAAATGGGGTTTTTGGGACGGGGCGCATTTCTCAAAGATCTTTAAAAAGACTTATGGCATTTCTCCTAAAGAATTTAGAGAGGGTATCTCGGTTTAAAACTTTCATCTCTCAATGTCATTTTTAGACAAGTTCGACGTCATTCTTGAACAAGCTAGCCCTATGTAACTGTGTTGAAATTAAATTCATTAGAGCAGGCTAGATAAGCTTAATAATCATAAAACTATTAAGTTAATCTAATGAATTTCACTCACAGGAAAGTGCATTTTAACTGTCTGATTCAGATAGTTCAGGGATAGATCAAAAGGATGAAACCAATGCGTAAACAACGATTATTGAATGACATACAAAAAATACTGGCACTTAACTTATCAATCGCTGCAAGCTTTTGGGGACTCAATACTCAAGCGTTTGCTCATGGTGGAAAGGCCGAAATGGTCTCACTTTATCAAAATATGAGTGAGCAAGGTGCTAAAGTTGTCAAAGACGATTTTACTAATACTTATATGATCACCAAAGGTTCTATGGTGGTTCGGGCCAAACCCAATTCAGATCAGGTTTTGATAAATGGTAAACCTTTTAAACTCAGTGTCCCTTTATTAGTCAAAGATGGTAAACCTGTTATTGGAAAAGATTTTTTTAATGAAGTTTTCCAGTCTGGGTTAGATCAAACCTTTAAAATTGAAAATACGTTTCATCCACTCAATAGTTTAAATTCCGATGAAATTAAAAAGACATTTGATGTGATTAACCGCTCAAAATATGCCTATAAAAATATGCGTTTTGCCGAATTAAAGCTTAAAGAACCTGAAAAAGCAAAGTTTGGGACTACTTCATCAATCACAAAGAATATACAGACGCTCGAATTGCATCTTTCATTTTGTTAAAAGGTACCCAAGCGATTGAAGGTGAAGTTAATCTTAATACTCAACAAGTCACCAAATGGAATGTACTTAAAAACACTCATGGAATGGTGTTGCTCGATAATTTTGAAGCCGTACAGCGTGTAATTGAGACGAGTAAAGAATATCAGGAAGCTTTACGCAAACGTGGCATTACCGATGTGAAGAAAGTGATTGCTACTCCGCTAACTGTTGGATATTTTGGCGGTAAAGATGGTCTGGATAAACAACTTAATATATTAAAAGTCGTTGCTTACCTAGATGTAGGGGATGGTAACTACTGGGCGCATCCTATTGAAAATCTAGTTGCTGTAGTCGATTTAGATAAAGAAAAAATTATTAAGATTGAAGAAGGTGCAATCATTCCTGTACCAATGGCAAATCGACCTTATATGTCGAATAAGCCAGTACCAAATAAGCTAAAGCCACTCAATATTACTGAACCTGAGGGCAAAAACTTTAGCATTACCGGTCAAACTATACATTGGGGTAATTGGTGTTTCCATGTCGCACTAGACTCTCGTGTTGGCTTACAGCTTTCAACCGTGACATATAAAGATAAAGGCGTAAAACGTAAAGTCATGTATGAAGGTAACCTTGGTGGAATGGTGGTTCCATATGGTGACCCTGACATGGGATGGTACTTTAAGTCTTATCTGGACTCCGGTGAGTACGGAATGGGAACGCTCACATCAGCCATTCAACTTGGAACTGATGCACCTGAAAATGCAGTTTTACTTGATGCTGTGATTGCAGACTACAAAGGTCAGCCACAAGTGATTCCAAATGCAATCGCAATTTTTGAGCGATATGCTGGCCCTGAATATAAACACCAAGAAATTTTTGGTGATCAGGATGCAAGTGAAGCACGCCGTGAGCTTGTTGTGCGTTGGATTAGTACGGTTGGGAACTACGATTACATGTTTGACTGGGTATTTGCCCAAAATGGTGTAATTGGAATTAATGCGGGTGCGACGGGTATTGAAGCTGTTAAAGGTGTTAAATCACGCACCATGCATGACAGTACCGCCAAAGAAGACACCAAATATGGAACTTTAATTGACCATAATATTGTGGGTACAACGCATCAACACATCTATAACTTCCGCTTAGATATGGATGTAGACGGGGAAAACAACAGCTTTATACATATGGACCCTGTGGTGAAAGCCAATGACAAAGGTGGTGTCCGTACAAGCTCAATGCAAATTGACAGTAAAGTCATTACGAATGAGCAAAATGCGGCTGAAAAATTTGATCCATCCACTATTCGCTTACTCACGAATTTTAACAAGGAAAATAAATTAGGTAATCCAGTTTCTTACCAACTTATTCCGTTTGCGGGTGGAACACACCCTGTTGCGAAAGGTGCTAATTTCTCTAAAGATGAATGGTTATTTAAACGTTTGAACTTTATGGATAAGCAAATTTGGGTGACTCAGTACAATCCAGACGAGCGCTATCCTGAAGGTAAATATTCAAACCGTTCGACTCATGACACAGGGTTAGGACAATTCATTGGCAACAACGAAAATATTGAAAATAAAGACCTTGTGGTGTGGATGACAACTGGTACAACCCATGTAGCACGTGCTGAAGAATGGCCAATCATGCCTACAGAGTGGGTCAATACACTTATCAAACCTTGGAACTTCTTTGACAGCACCCCGACTTTAAACTTGGGCGAAGAAGAGCAAAACACGCAGCACGACCATCACTAAACGAGTAAATGATCTAGAGTGGGTAATGAATCGGTTACCCACACTTGAGCACGGTTAGGCCGTTCGCAAAAAAGGAATTTCTCAATGAAAAATTTATTTTCTCAGGTTGTGAGAGGGACTCTCTTTGTCTCATTTTTTTCAACTGTGCATGCCGGTGAGCTTGAAATTAAGCCAACTTTTGAAGCAACTTTTGGAGCTTTTAGTAGTGGTAAAAGCTATAACGGCGAAAATCTAGAGGATGAAAGAATTAATTGGCAAGAAGGTCATCTTAAATATGGTGCTAAAGGACAGTACACCTTTGAAAACAATCAGCTCTATGCAAGTTTGAGCGGTATTAGCTCGGCAACATTTGGTGATGGTGATGCCGGCCAAAATAGTAATGGCAAAGAACGTAAAACAGATGTAAATGAATGGATCATTGGTTTTAAAGATGGCACCAATAAAGATGAGTTGACGACCTATGATTTAAGTATTGGTCGGCAAAATATCATGATTGGTGACGGGTTCTTCATTGCAGGTGATGCGTTAAACCTCGGTAAAGCACCTGCGGATGGTACATTAGACCGTGGCGGGGCATATTATCTGGCAGCTCGTCGAAGCTTTGATTTTACAAGTTTGCTTCAATACAAACCGCAAGAGAACACAACCTTAAAACTGGCTTATTTAAAGTCCGACAATAAAGCACAATTTTCACCTGAACTCTTTGTGACTGATCTGATGTATCAGCTTAAAGATAAGGGCGTTGGGTTCACCTATTTAAATGTATTAGACCTTGATGATGCTGAACAGGTTTCAGGGCGCGAAGATCTTAAAAATTATGCTTTACGTTTGAATTATCAACCTTTACCAGAACTACAGCTCAAAACTGAGTTTGTAGTGCAAGATAAAAAAGATGGCCAAGAAAATGCTGGCTACTTGGCACTGAACTATAACTTTTTATCTTCAAAATATACGCCCTCATTAGGCTATCGTTTTAGCCATTTTTCAGACCAATACGACCCTATGTTTTACGGGAATACGGTCGGCTTTGGCACATGGTTTCAAGGTGAAGTTGCCGGAAATTATGCTGGGCCATTCAATAAAAATGCAGATATTCATCAAGTTTCTTACATGATGAACTTGCAAGAAAATTTTATGTTGGGTGCTTTGGCGTATAAGTTTAAAACAGTAAATAAGTCTTTAAGCAATGTGGATGGACATGAGTTAGATATCTTTTCGGTCTGGTCGGTCAATAAAAAATTCAATGTTATTCCTTTAGTTGGGCTTTATAAACCGAAACACGATATCCATAGTGGTGGTACTCAAAACTACGATGACAAAACCAATGTCTATGCGCAGTTAATTTTGCAATACATCTATTAATAGATCCTTTTAAATGAATTGAGAGAAATAAAAATGAGTGAAGTTCAGATTTTACAAAGCGTGCAGCAATTTATGGCACGTCAACATGGACATTTTATTGATGGAAAGTTAGTTGCTGCTGAGCTTTTAGATAAAGTGGATATTGTGAATCCATCGACTGAACAAGTTGTTGCTCAAATTAGTATAGGTAGTCAACAAGATGTAGTAAGCGCCGTTAAAAGTGCTGAACATGCTTTTCAAAATGCTTGGGCTGAAACTACGCCGTATGAACGTGGCGTTAAACTAAATAAGTTGGCAAATTTAATTGAGCAACATGGTGAAGAACTTGCACAGCTTGAGTCGTTGTCTACAGGAAAACTTATCAATATTTCAAGACATCTTGAGGTCGCACAATCCGTTATTTTCTTAAGATATTTTGCTGGTTGGGCAACCAAAATTAATGGTCAAACCATGCAGCCTTCTATTCCTTCTATGCAAGGTGAAAAATATACAGCTTTTACTTTAAGACAACCAGTGGGTGTGGTTGCAGGTATTGTGCCTTGGAATTTCTCACTGATGATTGGCGTTTGGAAAATTGGCTCAGCTTTAACAACTGGTTGTACCATTGTGCTTAAACCAAGTGAGTTTGCCAGCTTATCTTTATTGCGTTTAGCTGAACTTGCCATCGAGGCAGGTATTCCAGCTGGCGTAATTAATGTAGTGACAGGCAAGGGGGAGACTGGACAATATTTAATTGAATCGCCGCTTGTGAAGAAAGTCTCATTTACAGGTTCAGTACCAACTGGCATTGCCATTGGTAAGCTCGCGATGAGCAGTGATTTAACCCGTGTAAGTCTGGAGCTGGGTGGTAAAAATGCGATAGCTATCTTGGCTGATGCAAATATTGATGAGATTTTACCAACTTTGTTGCAAGCAACTTTTATGCATCAAGGTCAAGTTTGTGCATCCCCAGAGCGTTTTTTTGTACACCATACAAAACATGATGAACTTGTCGAGAAACTCTCGAAAGCACTCACTGGTTTCAAAATTGGATCGGCTATGGATGAAGGAAGTATGTTTGGTCCACTCTCTAATCAGCCACATTTTAATAAAGTGAAACATTATTTAGATATGGCTAAAGCCAAAAACCAGATTATTGCCGGTGGTGAGGCTTTAGATCAGGCAGGATATTTTGTACAACCGACTTTGATTTCCTTTAAAAATACAGATGATCCTTTATTTTCAGAGGAAACTTTTGGTCCAGTGGTCGGGGTAATGCCATTTGAAACTGATGAAGAGCTTATTCAGCTTATGAATCAGTCGCGCTTTGGTTTAACCGCAAGTATCTGGACAAATGATTTATCTAAAGCATTGCGTTTGATTCCTAAAATTGAAGCAGGGACCTTGTGGGTCAATATGCATACGTTCTTAGATCCATCAGTTCCATTTGGCGGGGTAAAAGCTTCAGGAATTGGCAGAGAGTTTTCAGATGCATTTATTGAAGATTACACTGAATTAAAATCGGTCATGATTCGATATTAAGTTTCTACGAGATATAAAAAAATGGCCTTTATAGGCCATTTTTTTTGAATCATTAAATTAACCTAATAAAAAATCCTTTAGGATTTTATTAAAAGCTTCTGGTTGCTCTACATTGGAAATATGAGAGGCATCTATTTCTGCAAGTTGTGATTGTGGAATGCGTTGCTGCATAAATTCACCATCTGCGATAGTCGTTACAGGGTCTTGAGTTCCAGCAATCACCAATACAGAAATTTTAATGTCTTTTAATTGCTCTTGGACATCCGCTTTAGCCAAAGCCTCACAACAATTGGCATAACCCATTGCGCTGCCAGCACTTAAGTCGTTACACAGGTTGTTGACAATTGAAGCATGACTTTGGATAAAGGGATCTGTAAACCATCGCGAAGCTGCTGTAGCTGCGATCGGTTGTAAACCTTGCTCACGTACTAATTTTGCACGGTCAAGCCATGCCTGTTCTTGTCCAATTTTAGCGGCAGTATTTGCCACAACCACATGACTAAAACGATCAGGGTAATGAATCGCCAGCCATTGACCGGTTAAACCACCCATAGAAATACCACAAAAAGCAGCTTTGCTAATATTCAGATGATCCAGTAAACGAACAACATCTTCACCTAATTGCTCTACAGTGTATGGGCCGTCAGGGGTAGATGACGAACCGTGACCACGAGTGTCATAGCAGATCACAAAAAATTGATCTTTTAACTCATTAAACTGTTTTTGCCACATGCCATAGTTGGTGCCCAAAGAATTGGAAAACACTAGAGCAGGGGAAGACGGTTCACCAAAGGTTTGATAGTTGATTTGTGCATCGGCAGATTGAAAAGATGGCATTTGTTTCTCCTTAAAGTGCTTCAACACGTTCAATAATCAAAGCAATACCTTGGCCGACACCAATACACATTGAACATAAGGCATAACGACCACCTGTTTGTTCAAGCTGGTTTAAGGCAGTGGTCACTAGTCGTGCACCTGATGCACCAAGTGGATGACCTAAAGCGATGGCACCACCATTTGGATTTACCTTGTTGCTATCATCTGGCAAACCTAAATCACGAGTCACTGCCAAAGCTTGTGCAGCAAAAGCTTCATTCAGCTCAATTACATCCATCTGATCTAAAGTCAGATTGGCTTGTTTTAGTAATTTTTTAATGGCTGGTGCCGGAGCAAAACCCATAATGCGTGGTTCTACACCCACTGCTGTTGAAGCAATAATCTTGGCACGGGGTTTTAAGTTGTAAGCTTGAATGGCATCATCGGAAGCAATCAGTAGAGCTGCCGCACCATCGTTAATCCCTGAAGCATTGCCTGCTGTTACTGTGCCATCTGCTTTAACCACAGGTTTAAGTTTGCTTAAAGCTTCAAGCGTGGTCGATGCACGTGGATGTTCATCGGTATCAATCACCACCGCATCACCCTTACGTTGAGGGATTTCAACTGCCACGATTTCTTTAGAAAAAAAGCCTTTGGCTTGCGCGCTTGTGGTGCGTTGTTGGCTCACCAAGGCAAACTGGTCCTGATCTGCACGATTGACGTTGAACTGTTCAGCCACGTTTTCGGCAGTCTGGGGCATGGTGTCTACACCATACAATTCTTTAAGTTTAGGATTAATGAAACGCCAGCCCATGGTGGTGTCTTCAATCTTCTGGCTACGGCCAAAAGCACTGTCAGACTTACCCATCACATAGGGTGCACGGCTCATGCTTTCTACACCACCAGCAATCACCAAATTTGCTTCACCTGCCTTAATGGCACGGGCAGCAATGGCAATGGCATCGAGTGAAGAACCACACAAACGGTTAATCGTGGTTGCCGGTACTTGGTATGGCAAACCTGCAAGCAGTGCTGACATACGACCGACATTACGGTTATCTTCACCGGCTTGGTTAGCACAACCATAGATCACATCATCGACCTGTTCCCAATCTACATTCGGGTTACGCTGCATGAAGGCTTTAATCGGCACAGCCCCCAGGTCATCGGCACGGACAGGAGCAAGGCCACCGGCATAACGGCCGAATGGAGTACGGATGGCATCGATGATATAAGCGGTTTTCATTCTAACTTTTGTCCTTTACTTCAGGCCTTTTAGCCATTCTCCGTAGGTATTTCGCGGTGGCGACATGGATGTCGCCTCGTTGCTCAGCACAACAGGGATGTTGTGTCTGAGTAACAAAGGTTTTTGGTTACTTTTTTAAAAAAGTGACACGAATTAGCTGGTGGTATCTGGCTTAAACAGGTAAGCCTCCGTTGTGATGATTTATAAATTTTCATATCAACGGATAACATCACGGCTGTAATTTACTGTGATATCCATAGGTCTATTGCATAAGCGATACCTTACTTTTGAAAGGTCAAAAGTAACAAAAACCTTTGTTGAACAGAGGAGGCTTCCTTGCCTCCCTGTCCAACGGGCGACATCCATGTCGCCTGTCACGATAGTTACTGCTGTTTAAACTTACCCTTGAGTCGCATCAATCAAAGTTGCACCAGTCAAAGCCTGTAACTCATCAAAGCTAAGACCTTTCACTTTCTCAATCACCTTCAAACCATCTTTGGTCACATCAATCACACAAAGATCAGTGTAAATACGGTCAACACATTTTTTACCCGTCACTGGATAAGTTAGCTCAGCCACAATCTTCGGCTCACCTTGTTTGGTTACATGGTCTGTGGTGATAAATACTTTCTTAGCGCCCACAGCCAAATCCATCGCACCACCAACCGCAGGAATCGCATCCGGTGCTCCCGTGTGCCAGTTCGCCAAGTCACCATTCGCGGCAACCTGAAATGCACCAAGTACTGCAATATCAAGGTGACCACCACGCATCATCGCAAATGAGTCGCCATGGTGGAAAAAGCTGCCGCCTTCAAGCATGGTCACAAACTCTTTACCCGCATTAATCAGTTCAGGATCTTCTTCACCAGCAGCTGGCGGTGGGCCAAAAGCCAATAAACCATTTTCAGAATGAAGAAAAATATCTTTATCCTCAGGTAAGTAGCTCGCAATCTTGGTTGGTAGGCCAATACCCAAGTTCACATAGGCACCATCTGGAATATCTTGCGCCACACGTTGTGCAATCTGGTCACGGCTGTGTTTCTGGTAGCTCATGTTATTTCTCCTTATTGCTTACTGTGCTGGCGCTACTTGTACAACATGCTGTACAAAAATACCCGGGGTGATGATGTGCTCAGGGTCTAATCCACCTAGCTCTACCACTTCAGAAACCTGAGCAATGGTGACATCAGCAGCCATCGCCATAATCGGGCCAAAGTTACGTGCAGATTTACGGTAAACCAGATTGCCCCAGCGGTCGCCTTTGTAAGCTTTAATCAAGGCAAAGTCAGCCTTGATTGGATATTCAAGTACGTAATCTTTCCCATCGATCTGGCGGGTCTCTTTACCTTCGGCCAAAAGTGTTCCAAAGCCTGTTGGGGTAAATACCGCCCCAAGGCCCATACCAGCTGCCTGAATACGACATGCCAGATTACCTTGCGGCACTACTTCAAGCTCGACTTTTCCAGCACGATAAAGTTCATCAAACACATAAGAATCTGACTGACGTGGGAAAGAGCAGATGACTTTTTTAACCGAACCAGCTTTAAGTAGCTTAGCCAGACCGTAATCGCCATTACCGGCATTGTTGCTGACAATAGTCAGT
>NZ_JAVIMC010000068.1:0-1367 GCF_031196995.1 Acinetobacter sp. 12966 | reverse complement strand
TGATGTGTGCTGAAAAAACAGGAGGTTTTAACTTGGTAAACTAAACACACTCATCAGGAGTTTACCATGAGCAAGAAACACAAGACTTACACCACAGAATTTAAAGCTGAAGCCATCAAATTAATTGAAGCCAATCAAGGCAATGTCTCGGAAACAGCCAGACAACTTAGCATTTCAATGCAAACTCTTTCAAATTGGAATACCAAAGCAAAGGCTGGAACTTTAGCAGGTACAAAACAGTATTCACCTGATCTAAACGCTCTACTCGAAGAAAATAAAAAACTCAAACAACAGCTCAAAATAGCTGAAATGGAACGTGAATTTTTAAAAAAGGCAGCAGCGTACTTTGCCAAAGAAAGTCAGTAAGGTACGCCTATATGAAACAAAAAAGATATTCTTTTCCAATTACCTTAATGGCTCGATTACTTCATGTTTCAGTTTCATGTTTTTATGATTGGCTCAAGAGAGGCGTGAGCAAAAGAACGATTCAACGAAATCAACAGACGATATTGGTGAAAATAGCCCATGAGGAGACAAGGCAGAGCTATGGTTATATTCGATTAACCAAATACTTACAAGCTCAGGGTATAAAAATGAGTATGTACGCTGTACGTCAGATAAAAGCGCTGAACCAGCTGTATTGTAAGCGACACAAGCGTTTTAAAAGGACTACGAATAGTGACCATAATCGAGCGATCTATGAAAACCTGCTGGAGCAACAATTCTCAATGACTAGACCAAATCAAGCATGGTCAAGTGATATTACGTACATATGGACTGTTGAAGGATGGCTGTATTTAGCAGCGGTAAAAGACCTTTACACGAAGCAAGTGGTTGGCTATAGCTTAAATGAGCGCATGACAACACAGCTTGTTTGTAATGCGCTAAATATGGCTATTCACAATCAAAAACCAACCAAAGAACTGATTGTGCATTCAGACAGAGGAAGTCAATATTGCAGCCAGGAATATCGAAATATACTTGAGCAATATGGTTTTCAAGGTTCAATGAGCAAGCGCGGAGACTGTTACGATAATGCACCGATTGAAAGCTTTTGGGGAATACTGAAAAATGAGTTAGTGCATCATTACAACTATCAAACCAGAGAAGAAGCCCAAGCAGATATTATAAAATACATTGAGTTATTTTATAATCATCGAAGAATTCAAAAGGGTTTGGGTTTTAAGACACCAAATCAAATGGCCGAAGACTTTTATAAGTTGGCTGCCTAGAATCTCCCAAGGGAAAGTCTCCTGATAATTCAGCGTATATCAAAATTCGTGGTAGATATCATCAAAGTCTTGAAGATAGTACTACTAGACCTTTGCTACAATTTATTCAATTATTAATGAAACACGAAAAAAATT
>NZ_JAVIMC010000067.1:0-271 GCF_031196995.1 Acinetobacter sp. 12966 | reverse complement strand
AACCGTGACGGTGAGCTTCCCTGATGGCACCACTGCAACAGTCGTGGCAGGTACAGACGGAACATGGTCAGTACCAAACCCGGGTAACCTGGTGGATGGCGATACCGTGACTGCAACAGCGACTGACCCTGCAGGCAATACTTCATTGCCAGGTACAGGCACAGTCTCTGCAGACATTACACCGCCGGTGGTTGCACTGGATGATGTGTTGACGAACGACAGCACACCAGCACTCACTGGTACAGTGAATGATCCGACAGCAACTGTGGTT
>NZ_JAVIMC010000066.1:0-223 GCF_031196995.1 Acinetobacter sp. 12966 | reverse complement strand
ATAAAGGAGAGTTGACACAGCTGGAAAAAATTACTTTCCGTGTTGTGGAGCTACATGGAAAAAAACAACTTTCCGCGCTATATCATCATACCACCCAAGATGTGACTAAAAATTATTCATTCGAAGATGGCTTAGAACAGATGCAGTGCTGATTACGCAATGCAAACAAGCGAATTTATTTGCCACTCATCAAGAAATCCAGCTTAAAAAAAATAAGAAAAAA